>NZ_JBQXFW010000003.1:0-273144 GCF_052615405.1 Lactobacillus sp. PSON
CCAAACAATAAGCCAGGAAACAATATCAATCCAGATCCAAAGGATCCAGGCAAGGATGTTCCAGTACCATTCAATCCAGTAACCCCAACTCCAGATAAGGGTTCAATTACTGTAATTGTTCATGACAACACAACTGGTAAGGACATTCCAGATTATGGTAAGACTTCAGGAAGTGTTGATGCTGGTACTAAGTTCACTTATGATAAGACGACCACAATCACTGATCTTGAAAACAAGGGCTACAAGGTAGTCAACCCAGAAGTAACTATTCCAGGTGAAGTAACTAAGGGCAATACCAATGTAACAATTTATGTAGAACATGATACAGTTCCAGTAAATCCAACTAACCCAGGCAAGCCAGGTGAACCGATCAACCCTAATGATCCAGATGGACCTAAGTGGCCAAGTAACACTGATAAGGATAGTTTGACTAAGACTGGTACCCAAACAGTTCACTATGTCGGTGGCGGAGACAACACTCCAAAAGATAGCGTAACTACAGTTACATTTGAACACCACTTAGTAATTGATAAGGTAACTGGTAAAGTTGCTAAGGATAATGGCTGGACTCCAAACAGTCAAACTTATAACAAGATCAATACACCAATTATTGATGGTTATACAGCTGATAGAAGTGTAGTTGGTGGAGATACAGTAACTAGTTCAGATGACAACATCAATCGTGAATACACTGTAACTTACACTGCTAAGACAACTCCAGTTACTCCAGTAACCCCAACACCGGAACCATCAGTAACTACAGTGGTAGGTAAGCAAACGATCACCTTTGTAGATGGAGACAATAACAACACTCCACTTAGAGATTCAGATGTACAAACACACACATTTACAATCACAGATGGAGTACCAAGTGAAAACAGCTACACATTCGGTACAGTTAATGTTCCAGTAATCAAGGGTTATGTAGCTGAGATCAAGACAGCAGGTGGCAAGACAGTAACGCCAAATGATCCAAATGCAAATGTAGTAGTTGTTTACCACAAGATCGGCAAGATCGTTCCAGTGGATCCAGATCATAACCCAATCCCAGGAGCAGAAACACCACAATACAAGAACGATCCAAACGATCCAACCAAGGTAGTACCAGATGAAAATGTTCCGATCATTGAAGGTTATACACCAAGTCAAAGTACAGTAACTCCAGATGATCCAACAAAGGATACTGAAGTAGTCTACACAAAGAAGACAACTCCAGTAGAACCGGATGAACCAGATACACCAGATGAAGAGCCAGAAGAACCAAAGACACCAAAGAAGCATCGTGATAGCAACAAGCCAAAGCCTTCAACACCAAAGAAGACTAATAATTACAACTACAACAATGCTCCACATGCCCAAAATGGATATTGGAACAATAATGTTGCCCCACATGGCCAAAGCGTAAATGGCTGGAGTAATAATATTGGACCACATGGAGAACATGTAGATGCAAATGGCAATATTGTTGCACCAAATGGTGAGATCATTGGTTATGTAGATAAGAATGGCAATCCACATTACACAAAGCAACTTCCACAAACAGGTGAAAAGAACACAGACACTGCAGCAGCACTTTTAGGAGGAGCTACAGCAGGACTCAGTTTGATTGGACTTGCAGGAGTGAAGAAGCGTCGTAAGAAGGATTAAATCAAGTAAATAAAAATATTTATTGATTGCAGAAAAGCAAGATGTCAAAAGAACATCTTGCTTTTTATATTTCATAGATATCAATACAGTTTATTTTTTCTTCTAAATTACAAATATTACTAGATTACTATATATTATTACAATTATTTCAAAAAAATCACTTTTGAAATATATCGTTAACTTCTCCGTGATATTTCTGTGATGGTTCTGCAACTTTTACTCGGTATTATATAAAACATCAACTGATATAGATGTTGATAATAATTATTGAGAATAAAACATTTAATTATTTAAGGAGAGAATAATTTTGAAAAAATCATTTTTAACTAAAACAATCGCAGTTGCAGCTTTATCCGTTACTGGTTTAGTCGCGGCCAACAATAATAATGATAATCAAAAAGCAGAAGCTGCAGTTATTCAAAATGATGCAACAGTATATACCACCACTACTTCTACTACTGTTTATAATAGTTATGAAAATCCAGTAGCAACAGGTCAAATTCTTCCTGCTAATACTGATTGGCAAATTATTCAAACTGCTTATGACTCTCAAGGTCAAAAATGGTATGACTTAGGTAAAAATCAATGGGTACAAGCAAGTTCGATTAAAGCACAAAATACCCAAACTCAGCAGACAACAACTCAACCAACCTATAATTCACAAGCTCAATCACAACAAACTTATACTCCTAGTTCACAAACTAATCAAAACTATAAGACTAACTATCAAAATACTCAATCTTATAATGTTGCACCAAAATCAACTACCCAAACTTCATCAGCTTACACTTCAACTGCAACTGGATCAGAAGCTAGTGCCAAGGCCTGGATTGCAAATCGTGAATCAGGTGGATCATATTCTGCAACTAATGGTCAATACATTGGTAAGTACCAGTTATCTGCATCTTACTTAAATGGTGATTATTCTGCTGCTAACCAAGAAAAGGTAGCCGATAACTATGTAAAATCACGTTACGGTTCATGGAGTGCAGCTAAGAACTTTTGGCAAGCAAATGGTTGGTATTAATAAAAATTTAAATTACTTAACTCCAAGACAATAGTCTTGGAGTTTTTTATTACAAGATGTAATATTATGACAAATTTTGACATATTTTTTAACACTTAGGTAACGCTTTCATTATTGTTTTGACAATTATTAGTTGTAACATAAAAAATGTCAATTGAGATACGAGAGATAAAAACATAACATGATTTTATTTAAGGAGAAAAGTCCATTGAAGAATAATAAAGCAATTTTAGTTAAAACTTTGGCTACTGTAGCTCTCACTGCTACTGGTATTGTAGCAATTAATGAAGTTGAAAATTCTACTGCAGATGCAGCTGTTGTAGAAAATGATACAACAGTATATACAGTAAGTACTTCTACTCCAGTGTATAGTGACTACAATACACTTAAGAAAACTGGTCAAGTATTATCAGCTAATACTGATTGGAAGGTCATTAAAACTGCATATGATTCTAAAGGAAATAAGTGGTACGATTTAGGAAAAAACCAATGGGTTAAAGTTACCAATACTGCGATTCATGTAAAAAACAAAACACAAAATTCAGTAGTTAATACAAATAAGGGCTATAAATCACAAACTTCATCTTCTAAACAAACCACTTCAATTAATACTCAAACTACATCTTCAACTCCAACTCAATCAAAAACAGTAAATAATACTTCAACTGTAACTGGTTCAGAAGCTAATGCTAAAGCTTGGATTGCAAGTCGTGAATCAGGAGGCTCATATTCTGCAAATAATGGTCAATACATAGGCAAATATCAATTATCTGCATCATATTTAGGCGGAGATTATTCCGCAGCTAACCAAGAAAGAACAGCTGATAACTATGTTAAATCTCATTATGGCTCATGGAGTGCAGCTAAGAGTTTTTGGCAAACAAATGGTTGGTATTAATTTTTATAAGTTAATAATATTAAGGTCTCAAAGTTTGATTTTGAGACCTTTTATATTGCCTAGCCTTTACTTACTTTTTATCAGTGATATAATATAAGGTATCTAAAACTTTGAGAAGGATGATAAATTATGAATAGAATCTATCTTGATAATTCTGGAACTACTCCTATGGCTCCAGAAGTTGTTAAGACAATGACAGAGATGATGACCAACGTGTTTGGTAATGCTTCTGCAACTAACTATTATGGTCGTGAGGCTAAAAATATACTTGAAACTAGTCGACACACTATTGCTCAAACTATTAATGCGGAAGATAAGGAAATAATTTTTACAAGTGGCGGTACAGAAAGTGATAACACTGCCATTATGCAAACTGCTATGTTCCGTAAAAACGAAGGTAAACATATTATTAGTACTAAGTTTGAACATGAAGCCGTTCTTCGTCCGTTGCAACGTTTAGAGAATGAAGGTTTTGAAGTTACTTATTTAAATATTGATGAAAATGGTCAAATTGACTTAGATGAACTTAAAAAAGCAATTCGTCCCGACACTATTCTTGTCACTATTATGATGATTAATAATGAAGTTGGTAGTTTGCTCCCAATTAAGGAAATTGGTGAAATTGTAAAACCAACTAATGCATGGTTCCATACTGATGCAGTTCAAGCTTATGGATCTGTTCCAATTGATGTTAAAGAAATGAATATTGACTTATTATCAACTTCTGCTCATAAGCTTAATGGGCCAAAATTATTAGGCTTTTTATATGAACGTGATGGAATTGATTTACCATCCTTTGTGCAAGGTGGAGATCAAGAATTAAAGCGTCGTGCAGGTACTGAAAATGTGCCAGCAATTGCTGGATTTGCTACAGCTGCTAAGCTTCATTATGAAGAGAATAATCTTGAAGAAAATACTAATAAGTATGCTAGCTTTAAACATTCATTAGTTGATGGGTTAACTAAGAATGGAATCGAATTTGAAGTTAATGGTCAATTAGATTCACAAATGGCTCCACAAGTTATTAATATTTGGTTTAAAGGGATTAAAGCTGACGTCTTACTAACTAATCTCGATCTTGATGGAATCGTTGGAGCAGCCGGTTCTGCATGTACTGCAGGGTCTCTTGACCCATCTCATGTTCTAATTTCAATGTATGGAAAAGATAGTCCTCGTGTCTGGGAATCATTGAGATTTAGTTTTGGAATTGAAAATACATTAGACGATATTAATCAATTAGTTGAAACTTTAACTAAGATTATTACACGTTTAAAAAATAGAAATAAATAAAACAGAAACCCAGTATCTTGAAATTCAGGATACTGGGTTTTAAACTAAATGTAAAACTTCTAATTGTGACTATAAACTTTAAAATTACCATTAAAAAATGGTGGTAGTTGAAAGGGGAGAGAACGGTACTCCCTTCCTTTTCATACATTGATTATAACATGGAAGGATTAAATAATATGAAAAAATTGATTTTTCAATACAAAAATATGCAAAATGAAAAAATCAAGACAAATAATGAAGTTTGGTTTTATCCAAATTCATTCGCTTATATTTGGAAATATTTACGGTAACGAGAATAGCAATTGAATCCTTACCAACTTTTGGAAGTTCAGTATTACTTTCTGGAAGTTTTTCAACTAATGACATAGTTCCAATTAAATCTTTACCCATATCAATTGCATCTACAATATCAACTCCTTGAGTATCTCTATCAAGGTCGGGAACATGAACAGTATATTTCACTTTAGAATCACTAGTTTTAGTGATAATAATAGGGAAAACGACAATTTTATCTTTTTGCATAGTTTCATTAAAAGATGATATATTTACATCTATTACTCCTTTCGTTAATTAAAATATAAATAATTAATGTATGTGTCAAGAATAAGATTAATTTTGTTAATAAAAAAACATAATAATTTTAACTATTAACTGTCGATAAAAATAAAAGAAATAATTAATTAAATATTTTGATAGGTATTTTTGACAGAAAAATAACAGAGACAATATACTATTATTACCTAGTAAAGATCAAAAGAAAACCCAGTATCCTGAATTTCAAGATGCTGGGTTTCTTAATTAAAAAGTATAAGTGGGTAAAAATTAAAAACTATAGTATGGAAATAGAAAGTTTAGTAAAAAATATACCAAACTATAGTTTAAAAAATTATAATGTATAGAATGATAAAAATATATAAAAGAGTAATAAGGGATGGAAGGGATGTTAGTGTAGGAGTTGAACATCCCTCCACTTCAAAATTATAGCGCTAAATGAATGTGCTTTCAAATAAAAAGTGAAAATATTTCCAATTATTTTATTGTTTGTTGGATAAACGCTGTTAGTAAGGCTTTTTTCTATAATTAAAACAATGTAAGCGTTAAAATTAAATTGTAATTATAGTTTTAATGAAGAAGGCAAATTATGTTACCAAAAAATGATAAATACGACTTAATTATTATTGGTAGTGGCTTATCTGGCCAAGCTGCTAGCGTAGAAGCTGCTAAGAATGGATTAAAAACTTTAGTTGTAGAACAAGGTAGAACTACTGGTGGCAGTGGAAATTACGTTGAAGGTATTTTTGCAGTAGGCAGTAAGATGCAAGATAAAGAGGGAATTCATTTAACACAGGATAAAATTTTACAAGATGAATTAACTTTTTCACATTATGATGCTGACACCCGTATTTTAAAAGATTATATTGCTAACTCTAGTGCTAATATTGAATGGTTAGAAAATTTAGGTATTAAGTTTAAAGAAGTGACATCACTTGGCTCAGGACTTAAAACTTGGCATTTGTTTGATGGCTTAGGCAAAACAGCTATTCATAATAAGATGGAACCATACTCTAAAAAACATGGAGTAGAGTTTATTACTTCTGCAGCTGTAACTAAAATTACCCAAGACATGGATGGGCTGATTAATGGGGTAATTGTACAAAACTATGAAAATAAAGATATTAAATTAGTTCAAACTCATAACGTTATTATTGCAAGTGGTGGCTATTTGAATAATCGAGAAATGCTTATTGACTATTCAAATAAAAATGCTAATCGAATAATTCCAGTTAACTCAGGTAAAAGTGATGGTTCAGGCCTGAGAATGGCTTGGGAAGTTGGAGCTAAGCGCTTTAAAATGGGTACGGTAATGTTATTTGGAGGACAATTAAAAGCTGAGGATGTTCCTGCGTATAAATTTTGGAAGAATGATTTAGCTATAGCAACTTGTGAAATGGGACCTTTATGGGTTAATGAAGTAGGAAATCGTTTTGTAAATGAGAATATTTTTGATACTTGGTCATATGCAGGAAATGCGTTAATTCAACAAGAAAAAGTTTATGCAATTTTGGATCAAGGAACAATTGATCATTTAGCTGAAAAATTACCTAGAAGTTTGAAACCTTTATCTGATAAAACAAAATTAAGTGATTTAAAAGATGAAGTTAAAAGTGTCGAAAATAAAAAGATGAGATTTATTACTAAAGCTAATACCATTTATCAGCTTGCTACAGAATTAGATTTACCTCATTTAGATGAAACAATTAAGCGCTATAACAAAGAAGCTAATATTGGTGCTGATGAAGATTTTGAAAAAGATGTAAAGTATCTTTACCCAATTGAAAAACCGCCATTTTATGCTTTTGAACTAGGAGTTGGAGCTTATTGTACATTAGGCGGAATTCGAATTAATGAAAACTGCGAAGTTCTTGATAACGGAGGACACCCAGTTCCAGGTTTATTTGCAGTTGGGGCTGATGCATCAGGGATGTTAGTTGGAGATACTTATAATGTAACTGTTCCAGGTACTGAAGCTGGTTTTTGTATTTATTCTGGGAGAAAAGCAGTTCAAACAATAAGTAAATAGTATTGAACTATTTTTTAAGATAAGCGTTGATAGTGTAACTATCAACGCTTATTATTTTCAATAATATAATCCTTGTATAAAAAGCGCTTTTATGATATTATTATATTTGTAATAAGGTATATACCAAAATGAATAATTGTCAATAATTGAAAGAAAGGATTATAGATTATGAACAATAAAGAATCAGGCGGTTTAAATGCTTGGGTAAATACTCATGTAATGCCAATTGCTGCTAAAATTGGAAGCTTTAAACCCTTAGTTGCTGTTCGTGACGGTATCGCTATGGCTATGCCATTGATTATTGTAGGGTCATTTGCAATGATTGTTTCAGGTTTTCCAATTCCTGGTTGGAGTGACTTTTTAACTAAGACTACAGTACACAATGTTAGTTTATTCCAAGTTTTAGCTAAAATTAGTAATGGCTCATTTGGCATCATGGGGTTGATTTCTGCTTTTGGTATTGCTTGGAGCTATGCTAACCAATGTAAAACAGATGGTGTATCTGCAGGAATAATTTCAGCATCAACTTTCTTTATTCTAACTCCAAGTATTATGAGTGGAGACAAAACTCCAGCAGAAGGTTTTCCTTATGCATATTTAGGAAGTAGAGGACTTTTTGTCGCAATCATTTTTGGTCTTATATCAGCATGGATTTTTCAATGGTTTATTAATCATAATATTCAAATTAAAATGCCGGCTACTGTTCCACCAGCCGTTGCAAAGAGTTTTTCAGCTTTGATTCCTGCCGCAGTAGTAATTCTAATTGCCGGATGTGTATATTGGCTCTTTGCATGGACAGGATGGGGCAATATTCATGATGCAATTATGAATATCTTATCTAAACCATTAGGACTTTTAGGAAATACACTTTTTGGAACAATTATTTCAATCATTTTGGTAAGTTTATTCTGGTTTGTTGGAATTCACGGTGGAAATGTTGTGAATACAGCTCTTCAACCAATTTGGCTAATGCAAACAGATGCCAATCGTGTTCTTAATCAAGCAGGTAATCTTGACTTAGAGCATGGTGGTCATATTATTACTCAGCCATTTATTGACAACTTTGTATATATGGGTGGATCTGGAGCTACAATTGGTTTGGTATTATGCATTGGATACTTTGTTTGGAAAAAACGAGCAAGCAAACAAAATGAAGTTTTAGCACCATTGACCATTGTGCCGGGTTTATTCAATATTAATGAGCCTACAATGTTTGGTTTACCGGTTGTTTTAAACTTAATGTTAATTATTCCATTTATTATTGCGCCTACAATTAATGCAATTATTACTTACTTTTCTATGAAGCTAGGATTTGTTCCTTTATGTAATGGATCTGTTATTCCATGGACAACCCCACCGATTATTTCAGGATTTCTAGCAACGAATAGTATTTCAGGATCAATTGTACAAATAATCAATATTATTTTAGATATTTTGATTTATTTACCGTTTATCGGTGCAATTAATAAGCGTCAATTATTAAATGAGAAGAAAACAGGAGAAAAATAATGGTTACTAGATTAATAAGTGCGAATGCAAGTGAAATTATAAAAATGAATGGCAAAGAGTTATATCAAAGTATAAAGGCAAGCGAGGGACGAACAGTATTAAGTGAAAATGTTGTTACTGAATCTACAATTGATAACTTAACTACTTCAGAAATTGCAGCAGCCTTTGGAGCAGATTTAATCTTACTTAATTTATTTGATACTTTTAATCCAAAAATAGAAGGCTTAAATGTAGATAATCCAAGAGATACTATAATTAGATTAAAGGAATTAACAGGAAGACCAATTGGTATTAATTTAGAACCAGTTGATGAAAACGCAGAAATGGAGTCCACTAAGCTAACTATATCGAAAGGAAGACAAGCAACCACAGAATCAATAAAAAAGGCAGAAGAATTAGGATTTAACTTTGTTTGTTTTACTGGTAATCCTGGAACTGGCGTTACTAATAAAATGATTGAAAAAGCAATTAAAGTAGCAAAGAAAAATTTCTCAGGATTGATTATAGCAGGAAAAATGCATGGAGCAGGTGTAGATGAGCCAGTAGCTGATGAAACGTCTGTAAGAAGCTTTATTGAAGCTGGAGCTGATGTGATTTTAGTACCTGCGGTTGGAACCGTACCAGGATTTACTAACTCAGAATTAATCAAAATAGTTAAAATCGCTCACAAATATGGAGCTTTAGTAATGAGTACAATCGGAACTAGCCAAGAAAGTTCTGGGGCTCAAACAGTTCACGATATTGCACTGCAAAACAAAATTTGTGGAGTAGATATTCAGCATATTGGAGATGCAGGTTGGGGTGTTGTTCCTCCGACTGATACGATCTTTGAATTAAGTAAAACAATCCGTGGAATGAATCATACAATCAGCCGTATGGCTCGTTCAATTAATCGATAAAAAAATCCTACTAGCCGCAATTTGGTTAGTAGGATTTTTTATTATTAATGAATAATCATATTAAATTAGTTACTTTAAATACTTTTCTGCATTTTGGGCTGCATTTCTACCTGAATAAAAAGCATATCCTGCGCAAGTTCCCGGCATGTTTGGACCGTATGTATCTCCAGTTAATCCTGCTGCATCATTACCGGTTGCATAAAGACCAGGAATAACTGCACCATCGGTATTTTCGACTTCATTTTCAGGAGAAACTTTTAAACCACCCATTGTACAAAATGCACCTATATTAAGTTTAAAACCATAATATGGACCTTCTTCAATAGGAATCATATATTTTGAATCTTTACCGTATAAACTATCTTTACCATTCTTAGCATCTTCATTGTATTTAGCAATTGTTGCAGTAACATTTTCAACAGGTAGGTTCATTTTATGGGCTAATTCTTCAATTGTATTAGCTTTAAAAATAAATGGTTTCTCATCAGCAATTGCTTTATCAATTTCTTCTTGGAGTTTATCCATCTTTTGTCCGCGTTTAACATAAATTCCTAACCCCATAAAATTACCATCTTTGGCCATTTTTTTAATTACTCCAGTATCTAAAATACTGTAGACTTGATTTTGAGTATAAAGGGCGTTACCTGCCATACTAAAATTATAAATTACAGATTCATCTACAAATCTTTCACCGTTTTCATTTAACCATAAAAGTGGTTGCTGGCCAGCAGCTGTATTCATTTGACTCCCCATCATCTTAAATGAAGGTTCATCAGGATCTTTTAAATAACCACCAAAAAGCATTGCCATTCCTAAGCCATATTTTCGTGCGCCAGCTTTCCAAGCAAGTTTTAAGGTATCACCAGTTCCTTTTCCAGATGATACTGGGATAAGACGATTTAAATCATAATCAGTATATTTTGCCATTAATTCAGGATTATTTAAGTATCCTCCGCCAGCTAAAATAACAACCTTAGCTGTAATATCTTCAACTTTACCGCTTACTTCATCCCTTAAAGTGACTATTTTAGTATTATCCATGTTAATTTTTAAATCAATCGCAGAAGTAGAAGTTAACAATTCTCCACCTAATTTTTCAAACTTAGGTTCTAATGAATTATGAATAACACCATTTCCAAACCCTTTATAAATATGCCAGGTTGCTTCTCCTGCTCCCATGGCTTGTACACCCTCATATTGGACACCTTCATCATGAAGCCATTTAATATTTTCACTACTAGAATCAATATATTTTCTCCAAATACGTGAATCAGCTTTATATTTTGAATATTCAACTTCTTCTTTTAAAACATCAGTCCCAGATACTTTAATATTATTTTCTTTTTGAAGATAAGAGTCTACGGCAAATAATCCTTCACTGTAATTAGCACTTCCTCCAGTATGACGACCTTTTTCAAGCATTAAAACTGAATTGCCATTTTCTTTTGCAGTAAGTGCAGCTGCTTGTCCTGCAGCACCCGAACCAATAACGACTACATCATAAGTTTTCTTTTTGCTTAAATTCATAATATTTACTCCTTTAATTGTTCCTTTAATTATATGATATTATAAAGAAAGCGGTTTTATAAACTGAGTAAATATTACTAGACTAGAAGAAAGAGGTTCGGGTATGGACTTAGATAGATTAAGATTATTTGAAACAGTTGTAGAAATGGGTAGTTTTCAAAAAGCGGCTGAGAAAAGGTATATTTTTCAAAGGGCAGTTTCTCAAAGTATGAAAAAACTTGAGAATGAATTGAACTTACAATTATTTATGAGAGAAAATAATAAAATTTTCGTCACAGAAGTTGGGCAACAATTTTATTTAAAAATTAAAGATATGCTGCATAATTTTGATATTAATGTCAGATCGTTACAAAACCATAAGATTAATCCTTTTTGTGAATTAAAAATTGGATATTTTTCACCTTTTGAAGGTAATTTGCTTATGAAAAAACTTATAAAAGCAAAAGAAGATGGTAGTAACATTAAATATACTGTTGTAGAAGAAAGCATTGAACATTTGATTTCAGATGTAAAACTTAAAATTTTAGATTGTGCGTTAATCCTTGAATATGGTAACCACAATAAAATTAATTCCAGTTTAGAAAGTAAAGTAATTTATAAAAATCAAATGGTAATGGGAGTCAGCAAACTAAATAAAAACAGTAAATTAGCTACTTTTCCAATAAAAGAGCTAAGTCAAAAACCAATCTTATATTATTCTCCTGAAGAATCCCATTATTTGAAAAAAGAATTTATTTCTTCTTTACCATCTACAATAGACCATATTCATTTAGCTCGTATGTCAGCTTTAGAGCAGATGCAAATGATTGTATCTTTAAATCAAGCAATTGCATATTACCCTAATGGATTAATTCAAGAAACAGTAATTGACAATGGATTGATTAATTATTTGCCTCTGGATATTAATAATAACTCTCAGCAATATTCAATTACTTGTATTTACTTAAAAAATAATAGTAAAAGAAAAGAGATAAAAAATTTATTATGAGACTAGAGATATTTGCTGCCTTCTTTGATTGAAAGGGATGCTAAATTATCTTGATTTTGATAGATGAAGCTTTTTACCCAATTAGGATCAGTTTTAGAATAATCTCTTAAGGCCCAGCCAATAGCTTTATTAATGAAAAATTCATCGCTGTTTAAATTATTTAATAAAATTTGTTCAAGAAGCTTAACATTCATCTTATCCTTACGAAGTAGTTGATGTTCAATAGCAACTCGTCTAATCCATAAATCCGAATCCTGAGACCACTTAAGCATTAAGGCATCTATTCTGTTATCACGTAACCCTGATGATCCAATTGGTTTAATTAAACTATCAATTGTATCCCACCATTGTTTGGAACGAACAAATCTTTCTATTTTTGGCATATCATCATAAGTAAGATATTTTTGCATAGCAATTAAATAATCACATACAAAATATTGTGATTCACGATATTTATCATCCCATGCTTCATTTAATAATTGCCAATCTATTTCTTTTTTGTGTTTTTCTTGTTTTAAAAATTCATGATAGCAATTTCTTCTAGTAGGTGAATGCAAGCCATAAAAATCAAATTGATTACGCATATATTTTTTAAGCATTTGAGCTTGTGTGGAATCTGCTTTTTCTTCAAATTTTACTTTAATATTCTCAAACATTTTTTACTTATTTAGCTTTCTATTCAAAACCATATTAATTGTATGGGACATTCTTTGACGATAATCATCATTTTTCAAAAGAAGTGTAGTAATTAAATCAATTACATACATAATTGAAAACTGTGAATTTACAAAACGAGCATCATTCATAAAATTAGTGCTTTTTACTAGGATCGGTATGTCAACCATTCTAGCTAAAATACTATCACTAAATCCGGTAATTCCCACAATTGTAGCACCCATTTGTTTTCCCAGCTTAACTGAAGAATTGATTTCATCAGTATTTCCAGAAGAAGAAATAGCAATAATTAAATCATCACTATTCATAATACTGCTAGACATATACATGCTTGAACTTTCAGTAATAGCGAAAGTTGAAATTCCCATTCTAAGAAGACGTTGGTTCATTTCTTGAGCGGTAAAACCTGAACTTCCAATTCCAAAGATATAAATTCTTTTAGAGATTTGAATCAACTTAACGACTTTCTTTAGTTGTTCAATATTTATTTTTTGCCAATTTTCTTTTAAAACCCGATTATAAAATTCGTATACTTCATAAAGAGTTTCATCCTTTGTAGTGTCAATAGTAGAAGATAGTGATGTACCAAGACTAGCTAAATTTAATTTTAATTCTGCAAAGTTTTTACAATTTAGTTTTCTAGTTAATCTGGTGATAGTTGCATTACTAACTTCTGCAGCCTTAGCCAGATCGGTAATATTCAACTTTTGTGCCTTTTGTGGCTGTTGAATAATAAATAAAGCAACTTTTCTTTCTTGTGTTGGTAATGATGGTATGATATTTTCCAATTTTGTTATAAAATCCATATTTTTAACCTCAATTTTTATAAAAATATGGATGAGTTAGTACTCATCCATAAATTACATGTATAGTATTTTAGCATAAAAATTAATTTAAAGCTTTTACAAACTTGGTAGCAATCTGTTGTGGACGAGTAATAGCTCCTCCAACTACTACCGCGTGACAGCCTAAGTCAATACACTTTTTAGCTTTTACTGGAGTATCAATTTTACCTTCTGCAATTACTTTACCCTTAGCAATTTTAAGCACATCTTTAAGATACTCAAAATCGTTATCTGCAATATTTAATCCTTGACTATCAGGAGTATAACCATGCATGGTTGTACCAATAATATCAAAACCTAGATCATTAGCTTCTTTAACATTATCAAGAGTAGCAGTATCAGCCATCAAAAGAGTATCAGGAAATTCTTCACGCATTTGTTTAACAATATTAGCAAGTTTTTCATTATGTGGGCGTTTGCGTCCTGTAACGTCACATGCTACAACTTGGACGCCAGTACTTGCAATCCTACGCATTTCTTTCATGGTAGGAGTAATATAGATATCTGAATCAGGATAATCAATTTTTAATAAACCAATAATAGGTAAATGAACTTTATCTTGAATTGCTTGAATATCAACTACAGAGTTAGCCCGAATGCCACTTGCTCCAGCTCGTTCAGCAGCCCAAGCCATTCTTTCCATGATAAAAGAACTATAAAGTGGTTCATCTTTAAGAGCTTGACAGGAGACTATTAACTTTCCTTTTGTTTTTTTAAAAAAATCATTATTCAAAATAAACCCAGCTTTCTTTTAAGCAAAATACTTATTATAAATTTTATTGGTGACTTTTATAATTATTAATATTAGTGTAAGTATATTATTTTTGAGCATTTATTACAAGCGGTTACATTGTCAGCATTTGCTTAAAAATTAATAGCTTGTTATTACTTAAGCGCAACTAAAAACTTCATCCCTATATAGAGATGAAGTTTTAATATGCTTATTTTAAAATATTCATTACATCTGCAACAATTTGCTTGGGTTCCAAGTGATTGCGTCTATAAATTGAAGATTTTGATTCGTTGTCAGTGTATTCACGCTTGGCACCGTAATTTTTAACCATCATTTTACTTGGACCATAAAAACTAGCAATCTTTTGACCATAACCGCCATCAATAGCATTATCTTCCAAAGTAATAACTAATTCATGCTTTTTCTTCAAATCTTCCAGAGTAGCAGTATCTAATTCTGAAGCAGATTTTGGATTAATCAAACTAGCATCAATACCTTCCTCATTTAATCCTGCACGAACCTTTTGACCTAATTGATAAAAATCACCTAAACCAATAATCGCTACTTTAGAACCGCCTTCAACATTGTAATGAATTTCGCTATAATCTTCACTTACCTTGCTACCTTCAGGAACTGGATTAACTGGCCATTTGATGGCAACAGGCTGCTTTCTTTGTTTTATTGCCCATTCAAGCATTGAAGCAAGTTCATTCAATGTAGTAGGGGCCAAATATTGCCAATTAGGTAAGTTAGAAATCATAGTATTATCAAAAATCCCTAAATGTGTCTTTGACTGAGAACTAATTCCACCACCAGCAACAATCATTACTACCGGTAAGTTATTAGCTGCAACATCATGAGAAAGCTGGTCATATGCACGCTGTAAGAAGGTAGAGTTTTCAAATAAAACAGGAACAACTCCTTCTTTAACAGCACCGGCGGCAAAGGCAACCGATTCTTGTTCAGCAATTCCGACATCTTTATAATTATTAGGATAATTCTTTTTAATTTCATCTAAACCAAAAACACCCGGGATAGCGGCATTAATTGCTAAAATATTTTCTTTATTTTCAATATGCTTTTTCAAAATATCTAGTGTTACTGAAGAAACATTTGGAGTTTTAGGAGCTGATACAGTAGTTTTATCTGTTTTCAAGTCAAATGGTAAAACCCAATGGTGAGCCTCTTTATGATCGATGGCTGGTTGATAACCCTTTCCTTTTAAAGTATTAATATGCAATACAAGTGGATGATCAATATCTTTAACTGATTCAAAAGCTTCAATCATAGCCTTAATACTATTTCCATCAGCCACATATTTGTAATCCAATCCCATAGCAGTAAATGGATTATCTTCTGTTTTACCATTGGAATCGCGAAGCTTCTTAAGAGCCGTTACAACACCACCTACATTATCATCAATGGACATTTGATTATCATTAACAATCATCAAAAGTTGATGTTTTTCATCTGCAGCATTATTAAAGCCTTCAAAAGCCAGTCCACCAGTTAAGGAACCATCTCCAATAAGAGCAGCAATATTTTCATGTCCGCCTTGCATATCACGTGCTCGAGCCATACCAGTAGCCAGGGCAACTGAAGTTGAAGTATGACCTACTGCATAATAATCATATGGACTTTCTTCAGGGTTAGAATATGGAGTAACGTCTTTATAATGCTTTGGATCGAGCCATGCAAGAGACCGTCCAGTAAGCATTTTATGAGGATAAGTTTGGTGACTAACATCCCAAATGATTTTATCTTCTGGAGCATTAAAAACATAATGATAAGCAATAGTTGCTTCAACAATACCTAAATCAGGTCCTAAGTGTCCTCCTTCTGCAGCATCTTTTTCAATAATTAAATTTCTAATTTCTTTAGCAAGCTTCTTTAAATCATTATGAGCCAAATTTTTAAGGTCTTTTGGTGAATGAATTTTATTTAATAAGTAGTCTAAATGTTTATTCATACAATTAACTTCTTTCTATTTATCACTATATTTACTTACTAATTGTAAATTCAATTTATTGCTTTTTCAAATATTTCTAACTTATTAGAATCTATAACTATAAAGAATAATGAAAAAGCATTGCTTAATGCAATGCAAATTAAATATCAATAGTCTTTTTGCCGTTTAAAGCCAATTTAGAAAGATACGCACAATTTATAATAACAACTAAACAAGTTGTAATTGTAATAACTTCAAAACTAGAGTTATATAGACAAATCCCATATCCGAATAAAACAGTTAATAAAAACATCAGAATTGTTTTCACTGTTAAAGGATAAACCTTCTTATTATAATGACTAGCTAATAGCAATCCAAAATAGATCAGTAAAATACCAAAATATAAACAACTTACAGCAAAAATATAATTGGCTTCTTCTTCATGAATAAATTTTAAGCTTACAGTCAATAAACTAATTCCAAAAATGATAAAATAGTGCAAATATATTAATAAGTTTCCCGTATCATCTTTTTGATTCTCATTTATCAACCAATCAAATTGCAATGCATATGATAGAAAAAGTCCAGCTACAATTCCAAAAATCATCACTGAAAAAATTGATAACGTTTTAGGTCTAAAATAATCTGCCGTTCCAATAATTGTTTCTCCAAAAATGATGATTATCAACAAATTTAATCTTTCTAAAAAGTGAGAAAAGATAATAGGATGTTTTAAAGTATAGTTTTTTATTAAACTTGGCATAATCCAGCTTAAGAGTAATCCTCCAACTGCAATCAAAAATCCAATTAAATTGTCTAAAACTCCACCAATAAACAGACAAACCGCTCTTACCATTAAAAACTCAAAATAGGTAATCGTAATTTTTTTATCTATTTTATTTGCTACTTGAAAATATGTAATCAAATAATGACTAGCTAAAGTTAAAGATAAGAGTCCAGCTGAAATGAATAAAACTCGCATTTCTTTTAAGTTATTACTATCAAAGGAATTCGACATAAATAATAGAATCATCATATCCAAAAAGTAAAAGAAAATATCACTCCAGCTCGATTTTCCATAACGATTGGTAAATATAGTCTGTACAATCCATGAACTAATAAAAATTAAAACAATAATGGCAAATAATCCAAAAGTCATCGGTGAAACCATTCCATTATGTAAATGATGAATTATTTCTGTAGTTCTTGAAATCATATAGACAAAAACTAAATCATAGAATAGAGAAATTTTTGAAACATGTTTTTCCTTGAGTGCTTGATTCAATTTTTTAACGCTTTCTATAATTATTAAATTACTTACTATATCTTAATTTTAACCTCTTTTATTCAAACTTTAAATTATCAATTTAGAATAAATATGACAATTAAGTGTTAATTTACTACTTAAAATAATATATATTAGTTCATTTTCTTTGAGTTTTAAGCTATTATGCTCAACAATAGGATTGAAGCATATGAAAAAGCTTTTGTTTCTATATTGAAAGAGGGTTATTAAAATGTTCTCATTTGTATTTTGGGTTCTATTAATTTGGTTTGTTGTAAACGTTATTTGGATGTGGTTTGTACTTAACAAGCAAATTTATCAACGTACTTTTGCTTGGATTAACGTAGCTTGCATTATTATTGGCTTTTGGGTATTTTATGGCGTAAGCCATGATGCAAATACTCTAGCAAATTGCTTTATTTGGTTGAATTGGATCAATGTAGTTCTGGCATGTGTTCAATTTTACTTTGGCTACCGCAAAATTTCATCATCTAATTAATCCTAAAAAAGCTTCAATTAGATTTATAGTTTTGAACTGCTTCAAAAAAGACTTTGCAATAAGTTGATTTATTGCAAAGTTTTTATTTTTGCTAAATTATTGGCAGAGTATTCTTAAGTATGCTTAAATAAAGAGTATGTATTTGATAAATTATTTATATGAAAGAGGTTGCTAATGACTTTACCATTTAAAGCTGTAGCTGTAGACATGGATGGAACATTTTTAGATGATAAACGTGAATACGATCATCAAGAATTTGATAGAATTTTGACAGAATTAGAAAATAAAAATATTAATTTTATTGTTTCATCTGGTCGACCATATGCTAGATTAAAAAAAGATTTCGCTGATTTTTATAAGCGTATGGACTTTGTGACAACTAATGGTGCTAGAATCATGGTTAATGACAAAGAAGCCCAAGTTACTGAAATGAATAAAAACGATGTTGTTAAGTTAATTAATTTTGTTTATCAAAAATATGGAAGACTTGCAACCGTAGTTTTTAGTCGGGATACTGCTTTTATTAATAGGGATGCTTCTGAAGAAACTAAGAAGTTCTTAGCCTATTTTGCAGGAAAACTTCAAGAAATTGATGATTGGAATGAATTACCGAATAATGGGCTTATTCAAATGACTTTCCATTATCAAAGTGAATTTGCTAAAGAAATTGAACGCGAATTCAGCGCTAAATATGGAAATATTTTTTCATTTTTTGCTTCTTCAGAATGGGCAATTGATGTTAACTCATATGGAGTAAGTAAGGGCAATGGATTAAAAGAGCTTTTAGCTGATCTTGACTTAACTGGAGATGATTTAATTGCTTTTGGTGATAGTGGAAATGATATTTCAATGTTAGATTTAGCTAAATATTCGTATGCGATGGCTAATGGAATGGATGAAGCTAAAAAGCATGCCAAGTTCATTGCGCCTGCAAATACCGAAGATGGAGTTTTCCAGACTCTTAGAGAATATTTAGATGAAGATAAAGATGTAAAATAAAAATTTAAATGAACTATATCTTCATATTTTTAATCATGATAAGATAAATTCAAAGGAGATTTATTTTATTATGAAGAAAAAATTATTGTTAACACTAGCAGCTTCAGCTGGAATTATATGATGATGTTAAATTCACCTACTATGCATTATCATCTAATAATGACAAGACTTTATTAGCACCAAAGCTATCCCTAAGTTATTACGATGATAATGGTAGTGATGAACCTTATATTAGTGCTAAGTGGAATGAAAACTCTACAATAGATAGTTATGAACTTGCATATCGTATTAAAGGAAAGAGTGACTGGCACACAATTTTAACTAATAATAAGACTGGTATTGAATTTGGAGGTAGCAATAACCAGAATGATGATTTATATTTTGTCAAAGGTAGAACTTATGAAGTAAAAGTTCGTGGACTTCAAGGAAATTTACGTAGTCCATGGTCAGATACAAAAATAATAACTGTAACAGTTACTCAAGCTTAAAAATAAATTTAACTCACTACTTTTTGTTAGTGAGTTTTTTTATTTTTAGTTTAAAATTTAAGATATGCTGACATCGCAATTCTAAGGTCAAGTTCATTTAAATTGATTAATAAGTTATCATTTTGACTCATAGAATGCAAATTTAAGAGTTAAGATCTATTTTAGTCTTAATTTTTTATTTTGTCCCAAAATAGGGAGTTATTTCTATATTATAACTCCCTCTTACTTATCAGAAATCCTTGATATTACAAGTGATTAGCTAGATTACATTTCAATAGGGTGATATAATTTTTATATATAAAAATATAACTCCCTATAATAATAAATAAAAAGGAATGAATTACATACAATGAAGCAAGAAGTTAAACCGATTAAAGACTCATGGGTTTTAAAGTCAGTTCAACAAGAACTATTAAATAATGAAGGAACCGGAAAAAGAGATTACACAATTTTTCAAGTAGGTAAAGCTACACTCCTTAGAGTAAGTGACGTTTTAAGTCTTAAAAAGAGCGACGTTTTTGACGAACGAGGACGAGTAAAACGGAATGCTTATATAATTGATAAAAAGACTAAAAAACGTAACATATTATACTTAAAGCCTGTTCAAGAAGACTTAGAAGAATATTTTGATTGGCTCGAAGAATTTCAAGAACAAACCCGTCATATTCCCCGTTATAAACATCCCTCATTTAACGGAAATGTATTCACTAGCCCTTGGTTATTTCCTAGCGTTTATCATGCAGAAAAGCATATTGATGGTAAGCAATACTGGAAAATAATGGACAAAGTAGGCAAAAACTTACATATTGATTATTTAGGAACGCATACTATGAGAAAAACTGGCGCTTATCGTGTCTATCAACAGACAAATCATAATATTGCATTAGTAATGAAATTACTTAATCATAGCTCTGAACAAATGACTTTAGCATATCTCGGTCTTGATCAAGAAGAACGAGAAAACTTGCTTGACATGATTGATTTTGGATAAATTAGACCAATTTTGTATTTTTAATAAAAATCCATTTATATATAAATAATCTTATTTTTGTGATGGTTTCGAATAATAAAAATTATGTAAAAACAATCATATTTTGATTTATAGAAAATAATTTATAACGAGCCTAATTATTTGACTTAAATCTTAGTCTAAACTATGTTGGAGATGTAAGGTTAAATATAACGAGGCGAAAATTATGAAAGCAGTACAATTACTTAAATATAATAAAAGGTATCCTAAGATGAAACTGGAAGACATTGATCTTCCAGACTTAGGATTAAATGATGTTTTAGTAGAAATTACAGCAGCTGGTGTTAACCCAGTTGATAATATGATTGCTCGTGGAGATTTGAAGTTTTTACTACCATATAAACTTCCACAAACCATGGGTAATGAATTTGTAGGTGTAATCAAGAAACTTGGCGCAAACGTTACAGAGTTTTCAGTTGGTGATCGTGTATTTGCAAGAATGCCAGTTAAAAAAATTGGCTCTTTTGCTCAACAAGCAGTTATAAATAAACATGCTCTTGCTAAAGTTCCAGATTATCTAACAGATGAAGAAGCAGCTGCTGTCCCATTAGACGCATTAACTGCTGTTCAAGCTCTTAATAAGCTTCACGGCAAGCCGGGTGATACTCTATTTATTTCTGCAGGAACCGGTGGTTTTGGCCAAATGGCTATTCCACTCGCTGTTCATCGTGGCTATAAAGTTATAGTAAGTGGAAATTCTGCCCACGAAGAAGAAGTCAAAAAATTAGGTGCAACAACCTTTATTGATTATAAGACTGAAAAAGTTGATGAAGTTGTTTCTCAAGTTGACTACATCATTGATGGATTAGGCGGCAAAGCCTTGAAGAATGAAATGAGACTTTTGAAACCCGGTGGCACTATTGTTTCACTTAGAGGTATCCCTGATAAGAAATATGCTGAAAGAGTAGGACTTGCTCATGGTCAAACTTTTGTCTTCAGTATTTTAGGTGCAAGAATTGACCATTTAGCAAAACAAAAGCATCAACATTATTACTTCTTATTTGTTAACTCTTGTGGTAGCGAACTTGCTGAAGCTTCTAAAGTATTAACTGAATTACAAATTCATCCAGCAGTAGGAGACATTTACTCATTAGATGAATATGGCGAAGCTTTGTATAGAGTAGCTCAAGGACATAATAATGGTAAAGTTATTATTAAGATGTAGAAAATAATTTTCTATATGGTTTAGTTTTCCTCAATAAACAAGAAAAATTATATAAGTGCAATAAAACACATACTTGTTAGTAAGAGTATGTGTTTTATTTTTTGTTTTTATTAAAAAACTCACACTATTAAGTGTGAGTAAAGTGATATAAAATTATTTATTATTAATTGTTAACTGTAGTTTTTTTAACCAAATGAATAACTACTCCCAAAACAAAACCAAAACAAGCAAAGCTAAGCCAGCCAAATCCTAAATCAAAAAGTGGAAAATATTTTTGTGCAAAAGTCACCATATGTTGAACAAGACTAGTATTATGAAGTGCTGCTGGAGTAGCATTTGCCATATCAAAGATAGCTGGAATAAGCGTAAAAACAGTAGTAGTGCGATATACAATTGAACTTGATTTGAACAATGGTGAAACAATAGCCACTAAGATTAATGTAATAGCAAGAGGGTAGAGTAACATTAAAACTGGCTTTGACCAAGCAATAATAGTATCAAGCCCCATATTTGCCACTATAAAAGACAATCCACAATTAAGTGCTAACCAATTCTTATAAGACAACTTAGGAAAACGCTGATTAAAATCTTGTGCAAATGATACAGCAAGTCCCATAGCAGTTGTTAAACAAGTAATTGTAGTTAAAGTTGCAAGCAACGCATTACCAGCAATTCCCATGTAGTAATAAGAGATTTGCCCTAAAGTTGTACCACCGTTAGCCGCTAACTTAAATTGATGAAGGCTACTTGCTCCCATCCATACAAGACATAAGTAAATTATAGCAATTGCAAAAATACCCCAAAAACCACTTTTAATGGTTGCTAATGAAATATCTTTTTGTTTTGTGATTCCTAGCTCCTTAATAGAAGTGATGATTGTAACTCCAAATATTAGTGCAGCTAAACAATCCATTGTGTTATAGCCTTGCAAGAATCCATTCGCAAAAGCACCATTACTATACGCAGAAGTAACAGCAGAAGTTTGCGCACTTCCCATCGGTTTTATAAACGCTAATGCAAAAATTATGAATAGCATTACCAAAAAAATCGGATTTAGAACTTTCCCAATAAGATCTGTGATTTTTGCTTCTGTTGCGGATAAAGCATATACAACGATGAAAAAGATAGCTGTAAAAGCAACTAGACCAATTTTGTTAGCACTAGTAGAAAAATGTTGCGCAAACCCAATTTCATATGGTACAGTTGCTGTTCTAGGTGTTGCACAAAATGGTCCAATAGCAGCATGAATAAATATCAAAAATATAGATGCATATTTGACACCAATAGGTTTAGCTAAATCATAAATTCCATCTGAACGAGTAATACTAATCGCAAGTAAAGCTAAAAGCGGTAATAACACTCCAGATGCAATAAAACCCCCACTTGCATCAAGCCATTTACTACCCGCAAGCTGTCCTAAATGTACTGGAAAGATTAAGTTTCCCGCACCAAACAGCATTCCAAATATCAAAGATGCAATAATTAGCATCTTTTTAACTGTTAGTTTTGAATCAGTCATATTCAACTTCCTTCTTTGTAAATTAATTCATTTAAAAAACGCCTCTAAATTAGAGACGTTTTTATTATTTTTAGAATACAGAATCTACTAAGCTTAGTCAATTTATTTTAGCTTAAAGTTTTAAGTTTAGTAGTCGGTGTCACAGTAAGATTTTCAGTATTAAAATTATACTCAATACTGAAAAGACCCATTTTTTTAAGTTGCCAAAATAAATTCATTAAATCAAAAATCTCAATTCCCATACTTAAAGCCAAAGCTAAAGAATCTTCTTTATTTTTACTTAACAAATCAATTAAATCTTGATTTTTCTTAACAAATTCACGATCAACTGAAGAATCAGCTTCAGTCAGATTAATATACTCTAACATTAATTCAAGACTTAGCTCATCATGTGGCAATTGAATTGTATCCTCAGTTTTATTTTCATGATATTTATATTTAACTAAATAAAGCGTTGCAAATTCAACAGGAGAAAGATTATCTAAATCAACAGTATCTGCATAAGATAGAATTCGATAAAAATTATCAACTTTTTCAATTTTCATAGTATATTTTTTACTCTTTTCTAGTTTTGGATATGAATTATTATAATTGAGCATTTTGCTTTGAGCAATAATATTTATAGTTTCTATGCAAAATCTATTTATAAATTTTTTAAAAAATATATTTGTATTTTGGTTGATTTTACCGTAAAATAAAAAACGCATTTTGATTTAGACCACAAGATATTGTGGTTGTATGAGATAAAAATCAATAACTTGTTATTCATCTGAGGAGGATTTAATTAATGCGTTTTGGTAAAAAAACTATCGTTGCAGCAATTGCAAGTTTAGCTTTGATTGGTACTGCAGCTTGTTCTAAGAGTGGAAACAGCTCAGAGTCTGCTAAGATTCCAGAAAAAATCACCAAGAAAACTAATGTAGTATTTTGGCATGGGATGCACGGTGTTCAACTAGCAACTTTACAAAAGTTGACAAAGGATTTTGAAAAAGAAAATCCAAAAATCAATGTTAAGTTAGAGAGCCAAGGTTCTTATATTGATCTTCAAGCAAAAATCAACTCTACCTTGCAATCTCCAAACAACTTACCAACTATTACTCAAGCTTATCCTGGCTGGCTTTATACGGCTTCAAAAAACAAAATGCTAGTGGACTTAACTCCATACATTAACAACAAAAATGTAGGTTGGGGCAGTAGTAAAAAATCAGACATTCGCCAAGAATTACTTGATGGTGCTAAGATTGAAAACATCCAATACGGTATTCCTTTTAACAAATCAATTGAAAGCTTAACTTACAATAAAGATATGTTCAAGAAATACGGTATTAAAAAAGTTCCAACAACTATGGAAGAATTAAAAGACGTTTCTAAAACTATCTACCAAAAAAGCCATCACCAAGTTGTAGGGGCTGGTTTTGACTCTCTTGCTAACTACTATGTACTTGGTATGAAAGATAAGGGAATCAACTTCTCCAATAAAGTAGACTTTACTGGCAAAGCTTCTAAAGAAGTGATTAACTACTACGCTGATGGAATTAAGAAAGGTTATTTCAGAGTAGCAGGGTCTGAGCATTACTTATCAGGACCTTTTGCTAATGAAAAAGTAGCAATGTACATCGGAACTTCTGCTGGAGAAGGATATGTTAAGCAAAGTGTAGGTAATAAGTTTACTTACGATGTAGCTGCTCGTCCTGGTGAATATACTATGCAACAAGGTACTGATATTTACATGTTCAATCATGCAAATGCTGATCAAAAAGCTGCCGCATTTAAATATATGAAATACTTAGTATCTAAATCAAGTCAGCTTAAATGGGCAAATGCTACTGGTTATATTCCAGTTAATAATGCAGCTATTAAATCAAATGAATACAAGTCAAACAAGAGTATTAAGCTTCCTGCAAAGCTTGAAAGTGCTATGAAGCATTTATACAGCATTCCTGTAGAAAAGAATTCAAATGCTGCTTATTCACAATTAGACAGCATTTTACAAAATATATTCTCAGCTGCTCAAAAGGGACAAAATATTAATAATGCAATTAACACAGGCAAGTCTAAATTTGAAGCTGCTTGGAAACAATAACTTATAATTATAAAAACCTAGTTTCTAGTTAATGAAGCTAGGTTTTTATGTTATACTGCATAAGGTGTCGCAATATATGAATTATGCGACACTTTGTAAATCGGTGTTTTATGACCTATTCTCAATAACGAAGGTGAAATTTATGCAAATTAAAGAAATGAGTCAAAAACAAATTACTAAGCGCTTATCGGAGCTTCCAGATTTTGTTAGAAACTTTTATGATTCTCATAAAATAGATACTCAACCAACTACTAATGCAATGTATTTATTAGAAATCAACAGCTTTTTTACGTGGTTACGTACACATACTAATCCTGATTATACTGAACCGTTATCTGCAGCATTATCTAATAAAGATATTACTATTGATACTTTAGTTAAATTAGACACTATGGATATTAATAATTACATTTATTCATTAAGCACTACTGAAACCTTTTATGGTACGTTACCAACCACAGGAACCATAAATCATACTATCAGTGCCTTAAAATCTTTCTTTAGGTATCTTTGTGAGGAATCCGAAGTTGGTCCATTACGCAAGCCATATTTGCCATATAATCCAATGTCAAAAATAAAGATGAAGAAAGATACTGCTACTCTTAATTATCGCCATAAAAAAATCGAATCGCAGTTATTTGTTGGCCGAGAACAAGATCTGTTAGCTTTTATAGATGAATATTACGAAAAAATAATAAAAACTCCACAAGCCAAAAGCAAATTCAAACGTGATAAAGAACGTGATCTAGCAATTATTGCCCTTCTTTTAGCATCAGGATTAAGAGTTTCAGAATTAGTTAGTTTAAATTTAAAAAATTTAAAATTAACTGATACTCACGGTCAAGTATCAATGATCAGAAAGGGAAATCATGCAGATACTGTTGGCATTGTTCCCTGGTCTATCCCCTATCTTGAGCAATATTTAGGCATCAGAAGTAAGCGCTATAATGCTTCTGATGATGAAAAAGCCCTATTTGTAACTCCAATCAAAGGAAAAGCAACTAGACTTACTACAAGGTCTATTCAACGCATGGTGAAGAAATATACGCAAGCTTATGGTCGCCCCTCTACTCCACACAAGTTCCGCCACACTTTGGGAACTGAGCTTTATGAACAAAATAAAGACATTGTGGCAGTTTCTGAGCAATTAGGTCAAACTAGTACTTCTGCTACTGACTTATATACTCACTTAGGTGAAAATAAGTTGCATAATGATTTAAGCCATATCGGTGAAAAACAGGTTGACGTTAAGTATTTGAAGAACAAATGAAAATTACAAAAGCCAATCAACAAAAGTTGATTGGCCTTCTTGGATAGCTAATTCATGCTATAATTAACTTGCCTAAATATCGATAGTTGGGTTGATAAACTAGCTTTAGTGCTACTATCCCAGTGCGTGCAAGGCACTGCAATTAGGAAAGCGAAATTTCTGACCTATACTGTCATTATTATATCAAAAAAGCAACTTTAAATCTTATTATTGGTATGCAACCAAAAGTTAGGACATATTATAAATAGACTACCTTAAAACTATATTTCGAAATTCTATCGGAATATGGTTTTTTATTATTTCAAATTTTTATAAAAATCTTCATCAACAGGCTCATACCATACATTTTCTTGTCCTTCTCCAGGAACCATAAATGCTAAGTGTGAGAACCATGAATCAGGAGCAGCTCCATGCCAGTGCTTAGTATTAGCTGGAACAAAGAAACTATCTCCTGGAAGTAATTCTACTGGATCTTGTCCTTTAAGTTGTACATATCCGCGTCCGCCAACTGCAATAAGCATTTGACCGCCACCTTTAGTAGCTTTATGTTCATGCCAATGATTAATTACACCAGGTTCAAAAGTAACATTATGAATTGGAAATGGAGCTTTAGTTACTTCTGCCAAATAGCTTTTTCCAGTAAAGTACTTAGCAAAGGCGTCATTTGATTCACCAATTGGGAAAATCATGCTATTTGCATAAGCAGATTTTTCATCTTCTACACTCTCATTTTCATTCC
This sequence comes from Lactobacillus sp. PSON, assembly GCF_052615405.1. NCBI lineage: Bacteria > Bacillati > Bacillota > Bacilli > Lactobacillales > Lactobacillaceae > Lactobacillus > Lactobacillus sp. PSON. Next base: position 27,645 of record NZ_JBQXFW010000003.1, read on the forward strand.
AAACTTCTTTTGCCAATCTAAATGCACTCCATGCAACTGGCCAACCTGCATAAAAAGCAGCATGAGTGATGATTGCAGCAATTTCCTTGCGAGTAACACCATTATTCTTAGCAGTTTGCAAATGATACTTAAGTGATGAATCAACTAATCCTCTACCAATAAATACTGAAATAGTAACAATTGAGCGAGTTTTTTGGCTAATATCATCATTTGCCCAATTTTCTCCAAATAATACATCATCATTAAAATGTGCAAATTGTGGTGCAAACTTTCCTAAACTATCACGACCTGCAGTTTGATGAATTTCTGTCATTATAAAACCTTCTTTTTATAAAATTTATTTACGTTTCTTTACAAAAATTAGTTTACATCCCTTTAGCACTAATTAAAAATACTAATAATTAATACTGCAGTATAAGTTTAAGTTATATTAAAACTAAAGATAATCATTATTTGATTAGCCCTACTAATATTATTTCAAATTATTTTCTTCAATCCAGCTATCAACTTGATTATCATTATTAAAAACCATTCCTTTTTTAATATTAACATTTTGATATCTGTTTTCCTTTATTGTTCTTTCGATATTTGATTGCGACCAGTCATAACTTGAACCTCCTGAAGTTGCAAACATAGCTAAAGTCTTGCAATTCAAATCAAGTTCATCAATAGTCTTAGCAATGAGACGTGGCGGAATTCCCCACCAGATAGGATGAGCTAAAATAATTGTGTCGTAATCTTGAATACTTGGCAAATCTTCAACAATATCTACTCGCCCATCGTGCATTTGCTTTTGTTCAACTGTGGCACGTGTTGTAGGAATAGTCCAATTCAAGTCTTCTGCTGTATAAGGAATCTTAGCTTTAATTTCATGCACATCTGCGTTTAGTTTTTGTGCTACTAAGTCAACATAATGTTTAGTATGATTTTGCGGTGAAAAGTACAAAAGTAATGTTTTGCTCATAAGTTACCTCTAAATTCTATAATGCGGAAAGCACTAATTATTATAAATTTGGTTATTATCCATTGGCGGTAAAAGAACTAAAATATATTTACGTAGCCAAAGACAAAAAAGCGGAACTCTTTTATCATGTGCAATTAACTGAGGATGATCTATATCTTTCTCTAGTTGACAAAGATGGGAATCAAATTTCTACAGATCCATCAATTAATGATTTTTATTTAAAAGCTGACAATCTTAAGTACGTTGCTGGTATTAAGTTAAAGCCTATAAATACATTTCAAGCTAAAAAATAAGCAAAGCATATCTATGATAAATTTTTATAGATATGCTTTGCTTTAATTTTATAATTATTTGGAAAAATTATAAAATTATTATCCACCTCCTCATTCTGCTCACTCCACTAGATTATCCATGCTATTATAGTGCCTTAGCAACAAAGCTAAAGAACCTTATTGCTATTGCAACAAAAGCACCTAGTGCTTCTTATTGGGTTTAACGTGATTTTACGTAAACTTTGCGGTTTGGACAATAGAATCTGCCGTGAGTTGCAGTTAAGCAGTCACGGTACATATGATAAGCTTTGTTAGTAAGATATTGACCGTCACCAAGTGGCAATTTACCACCTTTCTTAAGTTTCTTAAAATCGCTAACTTTCATGTATTGAACACTACTTGAGCCGAAATCAGTAACTTTATCCATTTTGTCAGTTGCCACTTCCCCGTTAGGGTGAATCATATAATACTTGACTCCTTTAATAGTAACCTTCTTTTTAGGTGTTAATAATGCTAAAGTTGTACCTTTTGAAAGATAACCTGCTGGGATTGGTGTTTTATAAGTTTTACCATTTTTCCACCATGCACCGTTTTCATCAATACCCATTTGGTCAACACTGTGTGCTAAAACAGGAATATTAGCCTTAGCAGTATAGATAGTAGGTGCATTGAAATTGCTTAATAGAGAACGAGCGTTATTTAATTGCGCAAAAAAAATATTATGTGACTTAACAACTGATGTTAAATGAGTCATATAACCAATATCACAATTACTTTTATATGGTTTTGTTGTTTCCCATCTTTTACCATCGTAAACTCTAGCATAAGGATTCCAAACCATAGTTGCTGCTTCTTTACCTTGTTTAGAAGTTAATTTTGCATTTTGGTCTGCATGAACCGTTTGAACTGCGTTAATGTTTGTACCAATTACTGTCATAGAACCTAATATTAAAGAACCTGCTAATGCTAATTTTGCTAATAATTTCATTTTAGTGAATCTCCTTTAATAACTTTATTAATTACATAGAAAACAGGATGCGTATTATAAAATTTATGTTGTAATATTTAATATTGAGAATTTAATATCTGTTTATTGCATAAGCTCGAATTGAGCTTATGCTTTTTTGGGCAATATTTGAAGCACTTGCTATGATTATCAATATATCAAGGGAGTGTTGGCGCAAAATCTGCATTTTTTACAACGTAATTTGTATCATCTATCCTTTATAATTTTATTAAATCGAATAGAAAGGAAGATGATAACGTTGGATGTTTTGTCCAAGACCAAGAATCGTAAACTTGGTCATCATTTTAAGAAAAAGTTTTTGATTGCGTCTATTGCATTAGTAACTTTAAGTACAATTGGTGCTTCTAGTATCGCAAGTGCGACTACTGTCAAGAAGTCTACTCTTGCAGCTGATGCTGAACGTTTTGGTAAAGATGTTACTGTTCTTCGAGGAACCTCCTTTCATCTCTGGATTTTTAAACACTATAGTAATTACGATAAAAATAACTTAATGATCGAATTGATAAATCTATAGTAGTAACTATATCCATGGTCTTCAATAAACTTGATTATAAACACTAACCTGTTTTCTTTGTAATTGTGATAATTTTACGACTTGAAGTGTTTTAATAACACTTCGATACAAATATTAGTCCATTAAATTCACTAAATCTACAAATTTTCGTATTCGAAAATTTATTTTTTCAAAAATACCTCAATTTTCCATTTTTAATACTTCTTCAAATATTTCTTCCGCATTATTGTCATGCTTAGAAATAACTGCAAAAATGACTTTAGATATTGAAGTAGGTTCTTCAAAAGTTTCTCTCCAAAGTTCAGCTACTTCTTGCGGACGAAAACCAAAAGCTCCAGCTCCCCATGCCCCTAATATCAAGACATCAACATGCTGATCTTCAGCAAGTTGCTTAACAAATTGCATTCTAGTTTTAAGTACTTCACAAGCTGTCTTATAAGAAACATTAGCCCTCCGAAAATTAGGAGCAGCGCAACTAATAATATCAACTTTGGCTACATCTTTGACTATTACATTGGGGATGTAAATAGCACGATCAAGATATAGTTCCTTATTTAAATGCGCACGATTAAATGTATAAAAATCATGAAAAGAAGAAATTATTTGAAAAAGATCGCTTCTATGACATAGCATTTCTTCTTGCGCTCTTGCTCCTACTAAATAACCTCCACCAGGATTTTTAAAGTCAGCAAAGCTTAATGCTGCAATTTTTTTATTTGGAAACTGTTTACGTGTTTCAACCATTGCTTGAGGCGTACCAATCGATTGATAAATAATCTCTGTATCTACTGTATCAGGATTGTTAAATTTATCTTTGTCACTTTCTTGGTAAACTGTACTATTAGCAATTGACTCGTTTATCTCTTTCTTCCACTTTTGTTCCATATCTTTAATTATGCTTCAAAGCCTGTAATGCATATTTATCAAAAAATCCCATGTTTACTTCTCTTTCCTTAAATAGTTAATTCTTTAACTACTTTATTATAATTAAATTGTAGAATACTTTATAGATTAATATTTTTGCATACAAAAAAGCTAAGACTTTACGTCTTAGCTTTTACCTATTATTTTTAATACATACATTAAACTAAATATCTCAACCAAAGTGAGCCATCATCAAACTTCTGTACAGTTTCAAGCTTCAATTTTACAGGCTTTTCATTTTCAGTTCGTCCATCAAATAAACCAGGCTGATTAATTCTACCATCAACTGCAGGACCCATTACTAAACTGACTTCATCAATTAATCCAGCTTGTAAAAATCCTCCATTAATTTTTCCACCACCTACAATAGCTACTCTTTCAATGTTAAATTCATCAGCTAAGATTTTCATTGCGCGAGTTAAATCAATTCTATTTTTTCCAGTTGCAATCCAAGATATTCCTTGCTTATTTAAGTAATCCACATATTCTTGACTTGCTTGTTCACTCATCAAAATCAAATGCGGCTTAATTGCATCGTGATCATTCCTCCACAACAAAGTACCATGAGTATCTGTAACAATTTCGAATTTATTTGAGTTGCTATTTTTCTTAAAAGCTTCATGTCCAATTGGAGTAGCGTCTTGTGCCTTAAACAAATCCCCATCAGTTAATTCAGTAGCAGCAGTAACTTTTCCGCTGATTCTTGTTGGGGCATCAATCTTATCTAGTGCTTCATAATAAGTATTGTTACCTGGAATTTGGGCAGTCATTCCGCAATCAATTCGCCCATCAATTGACATCATCATATGACAAATAATATAAGGTTTATTCATAATTTCAATCTCTTTCTATTAATGTTGAGTTTATTATAAAGAATATTTTTACTAATGATAAATACTTATTGATTCTGTTGAGCAATAGCTTTTAGTTATGCTAAAACAGTACTTATGCTAAACACTCCTATTAACAGAATATTCTAATACCAATTTTATATTTTAAATATAAATTGTATTAATAATATTTATTAAATTATTGATATTATTTATTATTCAAAAAATCTTCCCATCAGTTATAACTTAGCTGAAAAAATAGCGGAACAGTACGTTCCGCTATAATATAGTCTTAATTTATACTAAAAATAAAGATAGTATTATTCATAGTTGTTTTTGCAATTATACATTATTTTTCAGTAGCAAAATCTGCAATGTTAATTTTTTCTCTTTTAGCACCGCTATATTTGTATAAGAAAAATACACTCTTTTCATTATTATCCCATCCACTAGTTGGATAGTAGCCATTTTTATGGGCATATTTATGATAAAGACCAACCATTGGATAGTATCCCGGTCCATCAGAATAGCTTTGCGCCATTAAGCTAAAGATTTGCTGACCTTCTTGAGGAGTTATGTGATTAATATCTTTAACTTTAATCTTAGCTCCTTTTAGATTCTTTTTAACGAAATCAACTTGCCATTGTGCTTGCTCGACTAAAGCCATAGTAGGTATCTTTTTATTTAAAACATCTTGAGCATTCTTAATGGCATTATCATAAGTTGTACGATTAGCCCAAGTTTCTAAGCGATATTTATCACTCTTCTTTATACTATTTTCGTCAGCAATTGAGTCTTTTAATTTAGTTAATTGACTTTCACTTGCAACAGTATTAGCTGACTTTTCAGCACTAGATGCAGTGTTTATCGGTTTTAATTTAAGGCCCCTAATGTCAACATCACTAGCTTTAACATAAACATCATTGATGGCAGTATCAATTCCTGTATCCTCTGCTCCCCATTGTATGAAGATAGACTTTTCTAAATGGTAATAAAGGTCAGTTTGCTTAGTTTTAGAATTATAGATATATACAGCTTCATTAGCAGCTAAGTCATCCCCGTCATCGACTTTTAGAGTAGTTTTATCACCATTAAAATTATAGTAAACAGGATCTACACCTTTTTTAAAGCTGATTAAGCTATAATGTAAATCATTGTAACTTACATCTTCCAAATATTGCTTAGAGAGAACTGGACCACCATCTACATACCAGTCATATGGACCTGTAGTAGAATCAGGATATTCAGTAGATAATCCACTATCAATATAATCATTAGTTCCTGCTATATGATAATAAACCATTCGGTAATCACTTACGCCTTGTCTAATTGCTTGATCTACTTTAAGAGTTTTACCAGCCTTAACTACTTTATTAGTAGCTTGGAATTTATCATTTAAGTAATAAGTGTCTCTTGTAACAGTCACATCAATAGGTCCTTTGGTAAAAAGTGCCTTTCCATTTATAGTATTAATGTTATTTGCTTTGATATATTTATTTTTTGCAATTTTGAAAAACCACTTTTTACCAATTTTATAGTTTGGAATATGTCTAAGTTTAGTTTCTCCTACATTAGCATAGTAATAATATTGGCTTTTACCATCTTTAACTGAACCGTAGTAATTAGTTAAAGTACCGGCTTTCAAAGTAACTTTATTTGCGCGTTTTCCTTTATTGTTGTAGATGTAAGCATTATGCGAAATAAACATTACACCTTTACCATCTAATTTTGAAACATCAGAATTTTTAATATATTTCCCATTGCCAACGTTATAGTAAGTATATGGTGTTTTATAATATTTACTTTTAACTGTTAGTTTTATAGTACTTCCAGCAGGGAAATAGACCCTTTTATTACGAAAACTCTTCAATCGTTTTCCATTTTTATCATAAATATAGGAATTACGACTAACCTTAACAGATTTTTCTCCAATACCTTGAGTGTTGCTTGTCTTGATATAGCCACCATCACCTAAATAATAGAAGCTAGTATTTCCAATTATTACTTCATCTCCATAACCAGTATAGGGAATCTTTTCAGAATCATCATAAATGCTACTTTTAACTTTAAAAGTTTTATTTGCTAAAACTTTACTATTATAATCTTGAGAAAACTTACCATTCTTTCTAGTGTAGTAGCTAGCTGCAGCATAATCAGGAGCTGATTTTATTGTAATAGTTTGACTTTTTGCTTCAACCTGTTTTGAATTTATTGCAGCAGTAGGTACTAACAATAAAGCTGCTATTGAAGTGAAAAGAAACTTTTTATTAATTTTCATTATATTTCCCCTTTCATTTATTTAAGTTTCTACTAAAATAATTATATCTTATTTTTTCTGTGTTTTCTTATTTTGTACCCCTACTAAAAGTAGGTATGATTAAAGATAGGAGATGACAAAAATGAAAATGTACGTTGTTGATGCTTTTACTAAAGAACTATTTAAAGGCAATCCAGCTGCTGTTTGTATTGTAAATAAGTGGCCTAATGATGAATTAATGCGCAAGATTGCGATGGAAAATCGTTTTTCTGAGACTGCATTCACAATTAAAACGGATAATACTCATTATAAGTTACGTTGGTTTACACCTGGCGGTGAAATTGATCTATGCGGACACGCAACACTAGCAACTGCTTTTGTTGTATTTAACATGATTGGGGTTAAAGGGGATGCTCATAAGATTGTTTTTTCTACAAAAAGTGGTGATTTAATAGTTACTAAAAATGATGACCGCTATAAAATGAGTTTCCCATCTTATAATTTAAAGAAAATTCCAGTTACGAATGAGATGACCGATGCTTTTGGCAAAACTCCAATTGAAGCATATTTGGGTAGAGACTTGCTTTGCATTTTTGACGATGAAAATTTTGTCAAAAATATGAATCCTAATCAAGAAAAACTTGCTCACCTTCCTGGCTTATTGCAACATGCCACTGCTAAAGGAACAAAATTTGATTGTGTTTCAAGATCCTTTGCCCCAAAATTATCAGTTCCAGAAGATCCCGTTTGCGGAAGTGGCCATTGTCACATTATTCCATATTGGGCTAAACAGCTTAATAAAAATGATTTGGTTGCCTTTCAAGCATCCCCTCGCAGCGGAATCCTTTATTGCACTTATCTTGGAAAAGATACAATTCTTGCGGGAAATGCCGTTCTTTACTCAGAAGGAAAATTCAATATCTAAAATATAAAGCATATCAATGATTTATTAAATATCACTGATATGCTTTATTAATTATATATAAATATAATCACATAAATCTACTATCACCAAAATTAAATCCAGGCTTATCTTATTTTATAAGTTTTTTCTTGCTCATCATATTCAAAATTCCATTCTTTATCGGTAGATTGAATAACAATAGTCCGATAATTTGGTTTATAATCATGCTTACTCAAGATAACACTTGCTTCATTACCATTAACTTCAACCTGATATAAATTATATTCACCATCTTGATAGTTAAAATCTAACCCATTATCTTGATAATGTTCATATTTACCATGATCACCAAATAATCTAAAGGTCATTATTTTATCAGGCTCATCTGAAATGTGACTTACAACTTTTCCCCATGGCAAGATTGTATCTTTCTTAATAAACATTGGTAACTTATCAAGTGGAGCATCTATTAAGATGGTATTTTGACCAGCATATTCAACCCCACTCCAAAAGTCAATCCATTCTCCTTTTGGCAAATAAACTTGACGACTAGTCATTCCTTGATAAACAATCGGAGCTACCAAAATCTCATCTGAAACCATAAACTCATCGTTCAAGTCATAAACTTTTTCATCATCTTGATAATTAAGTACAAGTGGTCTCATAATTGGTAATCCATCTTTAGTTTCTTGATAATATAAATCATACAAATATGGAATAAAGTGATATCGTAAACGTAAATATTTACGATAAATTGATAAAGTTGGCTCTCCAAATACCCAAGGTTCTTGTGAACGAGTACCAAGTGCAGCATGGTTTCTAAATAATGGGCTAAACACAGCGCCTTCAATCCAGCGAGTTAAAAGTTCTGGTGTAGTATCCGCACCAAATCCACCAATATCAGTTCCTGCAAAGTTAAAACCACTCATTCCTAAGTTGCACAATTGTGGAATCATCATTTGCAAGTGTGGCCATAAACTTTGATTATCTCCTGTCCAAACTGTAGAATACTTTTGCGTTCCAGCGTAAGCAGCTCGCGTAATTACATATGGACGTTTGCCAGATGCATTTTTAACTCCTTCATAAGTAGCTTTTGCCATATTATGACCATACACATTATGCATTTTTTTATGAGTAGATTTATTATCTTCATCACTAAAGACAATATTTTTAGGAACTGGACCATCAAAGGAAGCCGGTTCATTCATATCATCCCAAATTCCAGCAACTCCCATATCAACTAAGTATTTACAATGCTTACTCCACCATTTACGAACTTCACTGCGACCAAAGTCAGGATAAGCAGCTTCTCCTGGCCATACCTTGTTAATATATACACTGCCGTCAGGATTAGTAACAAAGTAGCCCTTCTCTACACCTTCTTGATAAATATTATATTTATCATCTTTTTTGACTCCCGGATCAAGAATTGGCATTAATCTAAAACCCTTTTGACGCATTTTTTTAACAAAGTCAGCAGGCTTTTCATAAGAGTCATCCCTCCAAGTAAACACACGATAACCATCCATATAGTCAATATCCAAATGGATAACATCACATGGTAAATCGTATTTGCGTAAATTGTCTGCAATTTCTTCTACTTTTTCCTGACTGACACTATAGCCCCAACGAGATTGCTGATACCCTAGCATCCACTTCTGCGGCATTGGAACACGTCCTGTTAAATAAGTGTAGTTAGTTACGACTTCTGCTAAAGACTCCCCACCAATAATGTAGTAGTCAATATTGCCATCTTCTGCAGAATAATAGTAATAATTGTTACTTTCTTTACCTAAATCAATGTGACTTCTATAAGTATTATCAAAGAATAATCCATAAGGATGTCCATTTTTAAGTCCAAATAAAACAGGAATTGATTTATAGAGTTGTTCAAAACTTTCAACATGTGGATTAGGGTCATCTGTATTCCAATTGCTATATGCATAATGTCGTTTATCTAAATAGCCTGTCTTATCACCTAATCCATAAAAATGCTCATTTGCAGCAAGTGACTTTACAAGTTCGTAATAACCTTTTCCATCAGCATCTTTATCTGTCATTTCATGACCTTCAGAAGAAGCTAGTTTTTTATGAGCTTCATCCATTACTTGACGGTCGATTGGGATGCGTTTAGCCATATAATCCAAAATTAATGGATTATCCTGTTCATCATAAACATCGAGTTTGCAATTATCATATGCCTTCACTGTTAATTTTGCAGTTTTAATTTCTAAGTGATCGCCACAATCTTTAATGCTATAATCTGTCGCAATTGTTTTATCTCCTTCAATAGCATATGAATTGGTGGTATAACCTCTATCTTCAAATACTCTAATAATTTCTGGAGTAATAATAAAAAGTGAAATCGTTTTTTCCTCATAATTTAAAATTACTTCTTGATTATTTTGTGTAAAGTCCATTAATTTATTACTCATTTTTAGTTACCTCTTGAGTGATGATTAACATTATTTTCATTTATCTATGGTTATAGGTTACCACTAATTGCAAACGTTTACAAACTCATGATATAAATAAGTTAAACGTTTACATTTTAGCAAAAATACCTTATGCTAAATATATAATTAAAAAGATAAAACGAGGCATAGAAAATGAAAGCAACAATCAAAGATATTGCTCATGAATCAGGTTTTTCAATTGCGACAGTTTCTCGAGTACTTAATAATGCAAATGCTTCATATAGTTCAAAAACTGCCAAAAAAATAAAAAAAGCAGCCCAAAAACTTGGCTATCATAAAAATAACATTGCCGCCAGCTTAGTTAAACAAACTAGTACTACAATTGCAGTTATCATTAACAGTGTTAAAACTAATTTTTCATTCGAGATTCTAAATGGAATTCAAAAAGAAGCAGATAAAAATCATTATAGTGTAATTATTTTATATGCAGGAAATAGAAGTGATGATTTAACTAAACAAGCCATTGAAACAGCAATAGATAGAGCAGTAAGTGGGATTTTACTTGTTGCAATTCAACTTAATCAAGAAAATATCAATCTTTTAAATGAATCTCGTACGCCATATCTCTACGTTTCTACTCATCCAAATAATCCTACAAAAAAGTTTGTCAGTTCCGATAATCATTTAATCACAGAAACTGCTGTTGATTATCTAGTTAATGAAGGGCATAAAAAAATCGGGCTTGTAGGAATAGACCATCATACTACCGGAAAAGAACGACTTGCTGGCTATAAAACTAAAATGTCTATTAACAAACTTCCAATTGATAAAGAATTTATTCAATATGGTGACTATAGCTATGAAAGTGGACAAAAAATTATGAAAGAAATCGCTCCTTTGATAAAAGATGGTCACCTAACTGCCGTGATTGCAGCTAGCGACATGATTGGAGCAGGATTAATAAAAGGTGCAAAAAAAGAAAAAGTTTCAATTCCGAATGATCTTTCTATCGTTTCAATTGATGGAACTTATATTTGTGAAATAACTTCACCGGAGTTAACTAGTATTACACAAGATTTCACACAAATCGGCATATTAAGTGTACAATCACTTTTAAAAACAAAAGATTCAAAATTTGTTCCTATTAAGCTTATCAAAAGAGAAAGCATCCTACATATATAATATTTATGATAAACATTATATTGCTTATATATAATATAAAAAGCGAAAACTGTTACTATTATCCAGCTTTCGCTTTTTCATTTATTCAAATTCATCTTCTATCTCGTTTGAATTAAAGTATTGTTTTAAATCATCTACTAAAGAATAAGCTAAAAGAAACAAAACAACCTTTATCCACGAATGGGTCCATTGATAAGCAAAATAAATTACTCCCAATGTAATAGACGAAATAAAGAATAATGCAAATATTGTCATACCTGTTCCATATTCAGCCGCAATATCTTTAATACTTTTAATCTTATTCTTCTTTCTTAAACTTCTATAATTTTTACTAAATCTAATAAAAAACGTAAATTAACTAATAAAAGCCTTTAGAATAAGGGTTATAGACCCCTTAAATAAAATTTTGTTACCTTTTTTTGTTCCTAACCGTTAATAAACTATATTTAATTAAAATTACATACCCATAATTTTAGCAAACTTTGAAGCTGTTTCTGTTTTCTGCTCATTGGTTAAGTGGGTGTAAATATCCATAGTCATATTAATTGAAGCGTGTCCGAGTCTGGTTTGTATTTCTTTCATAGAAGCGCCACTTTCAAATAATATACTTGCGTGAGTATGTCTAAAACCATGCGCACCTATATATTTAAGTCCTGCATTATCTGCAATTTGTTTGCTCCAATATCTTACAGTAGACCCGTTCTCTATACCATACTTATAATTTGGAAAAATAAGTTGGTTATTATCGAATGGGTTTAAACTTAACAAAATTAAATCGTGGTGTTGCTCTTTTCTCCATTCGGCTAAATAATTCATTGTTTGTTCATCTATGCTAATGGTTCTATAACCTGCCATTGTTTTCGGTGTTGATATTATTAAACCCCGTTTACTAGGAGAAATAGTCTTAGAAATCTTAATAGTGTTATTTTGAAAATCAATATCCGACCAGTTCAGCGCTAAAACCTCACCTATTCGCATTCCTGAAAAGGATAATAACCTAAATAGAACAAATTTCTTAAAGTTTTCTTGTTTGGCCACTTTTAAAAATTGCTTTAATTCTGCCACGGTGTAGAATCTAAGCTTTTTTTGTTTGCGTTGCTTTCTGTGTGGCTTAATTATTCGCTTAACTGGGTTAGAGTCTATCAAATCCAAGTTAACCGCATAACTTAAGCATTTAGAAGCATAATTATATAAATATTTAGTTGTATTATAACTATGCTTATTACTCCATTTATTTACTATTTTCTGACACATTAAAGGAGTTAAACGATCTAAATAGATATTGCCTAAATCCTTTAGAATGTAATTATTAAAATAGCCTTTAGTACTAATAGCTGTTGACTCTTTTACATCCTGCTCATAAATTGGAAACCATAATTTATATAAATCAATGAACTTTAAACGTTTATTTTTTTCATTGGTTAAAGTACCATTTTCTAACTTCTTAACAACTAAGTTATAAGCTTTTTCAGCTTCTTCATAGGTCTTGAAGCCTGTTTTTCTTACTTGGATAGAGTTACCAGTAGTTTCATCTTTACCAGCGTACACCGCAAACTTAAAGCGTTTCTTACCTTTACCTGTTTTGTATTCTTTGATTTTTGACATTTTTAATACCTCTTTTTGCTACTAGGCACATAAACGAGCTAATCAAAGGTATTTAATTATTACATCCCTTAGCAGGGATGTTTTTATTTTAGTTAAAAGCGTAAACAATAAAATTAAAGGCTTAATTACTATTATTAATTTTAATTTCTCCTATTTTCTGTTTTGCTTCAGTAAGTATATTTACTATTTCTTCATAAGTCTTTTCATCCATATCATCTTTAACTTTTATGTGGTTAATGTTAAATGGATTTTTTTGTGGCTCTAAAAAAGCGTTATGAACGTTGTTTATTAAATTAGTTAATTGAAATACTAATTTATGTTGTACACCTTGAGTAGTCGAATATGAAAAATGATCTAAACTTTTAACGGCTTCTCCTATTTGATGTTGAATGTCAGTTCTTGGGTCAAGTCTGCCAGTTTCTTTTAATCTATTAATTTCTTTTTTTATTTGTTTTACTGAATATCCGGTATTTTTTGCCCATTCATCCCATCCATCTTTATCATTTGATAAACCCATTAAGTATGAAGTTGGAACATTAAAAAAACTAGCTAATTTATCCCATGTTTCTATTTTAGGTTCACGTTCTCCACGTTCATAACGTGAAATAGTCATATTAGTAACATTTATACTTTTAGCTACCTGCTCAAGAGTGTAACCTTTTTCTTTTCTTAATTGTCTTATTCGATTCATTTTTCTTATTCCTTTTAAATTAATATTAGTTTATTTAATAATAACACACATTAACCATGTTGGTTATTTTTTATTGACTTTCATCCAAAACGGTTATATTATATAAAATAACCAAAACGGTTAGGAGGTGATAAAAATGCAATTAACAGATAAACAAGTTCTTGCAATCAAAAGAAAACGTGGCGAACTTGATTACTCTATTAGTATGTTAGCTAATACTGTAAATATCGACCGTCATACTTTGTCTAAAGTTTTAAAAAATGGTCAAAGAAAAGTTAATAAACCCACTTTTGAAAAGCTTAATAATTGGCTTATTGACCAGTACACAAATGTTTAATAACTAAAACATCCCTGTAAGGAGGTGGTAACACTAATAACCAAACTTAATAAAGGAGGTGCAAAACATGCAGGTTATTTTAGATCAAGAACAACAAAAACAAATTCAAGAATTAATTAACGCTGGCATTGCTAAAGCCGTAAAGCAAGCAACCGACCAGCGCCCATATTTAACCCGTGCAGGTATCGCTAAATATATGGGTGTAAGTCCTGATACTATAACCCACTGGGCTAACATGGGTATGCCTGTTGCTGTCTTAAGTGATGGGCGCAAGTTGTACGGCAAGGAGTCTATAACTCAATGGTTAAAGACTAAAGAAGTGCAACAAAAAAAGCCCTTAACTGGGATAACAGTCAAGGACTAAAAAACATTAGTAAAAATAATATTAGAGCCATTAACCACAACCACTCTAATATATTTTTCTTTTAACAGTTTAACAGATAAAAGGCACATAAACGAGTTAATCAGAGGTATTTAATTTATGAAAGCTTTGGTTATTACTAAAGATAGACAGGCTCTAAGCGGTTTGAGTGTTGAAGAAATTAATTCAATTCCTTACAAAAACGTTGAGTTTATCGCATTTAAAGACGCTAAAAAAATGTTAGTGATATGGAATAAAATAGTTTATTCCGTTGATGAAAAAACCAAGGTTCTAATTAATAGAATCTGGGACGATGCAGAAAAAGAGGTAACAAAATGAACAATTTACTTGAATGGGCTTTATGGTATCAAGAAAAAGGCTTTGATATTATCCCTACAGTTCCAAACGAAAAACGTCCACTATTCTCTCATAAAGGTAAAACGCCACTTACAAGGTATGAAATAAAAGAGATATGGACTAAGACCCCTAACGCTGGTATTGCCTTAAAGATGGACAATATTTTTAGTATTGATGTGGATACCAAGGAACACAACGGCAAAACTAAAATAGATGGGCTTGCAACCTTTAAAAAGGAGTTTAGGGACAAGTTACCAGCTAAAGACTTTGAAACTCTTACGGCTGTTACTCCTAGTGGTGGCTTGCATTTATATTATTTAAAGCCTAAAGGAAAGATTAATAAAACTAAATCTGCTATCTTTCCCGGAATTGATATTCAAGCAGAAGCAGGCAATATATCAGTATTGCCACCAACTACCATTAATGGGAAACCTTACAAATGGTTAAATAAAAAGCCCATTATTACAGCCCCTAAGGAATTAACAGAGCTTTTAGAAAAAAGGCTATATACCAGTAAGTCATTTATTAAAACTGATTATTCAAAGGTTACTAACCATGTTGGTATATATGAGTTAATCGCCTTTGGTTTAGGGGATGTAGGAAGCCGTAACGACACTTTAACAAGGTTGTTTGGTAGTTTACTGGGTAGGCGTGTAAATGTTAATACAGCTATTCAATTAGCACGTATTGCTAATGATATGACAGCAGACCCACTGTCAGACAATGAAGTTAATAGAACTATTAACTCAATACTTGAAAGAGAACTAGAAAAGAGAGGTAAACAACAATAATGATTGAAGTTCATCAAAATCAAGAAAATTCATATGTTGAAGTTAACCAAGAAAATGTTAAGAAGTTACAAGAGCAACAAAAAAACGCCCCTAATTGGCTTTATATAGACGATAAAGGCAACCAAAAAGTAAACGTTAATAAGTTAGGGCGTGAAATCTGTGAAAAATATAAATTATTTTACTTAAAAGATGGTAGTAGTGAAAAGTTATATTCTTATAACCAAAAATATGGTTACTGGGAAGAACAGCCTAAAAGTATGTTTGATACTATTGCTGCTAAAGAGCTTAGTTACTGGTGGAAACGAACAACCGCCCGAGATCTAGTGGCTTATATTAAAGGACACACAGACCGCAGGCGGGCGCAGGATACTATAAATAAAGTTGATAAAACTGTTTTTAATTTTAAAAATGGTGTATTTAACTGGGATACCATGAAATTAAAAAAACATGACCCTAAATATTACTTTACTAGTGTAGCAGGTATTGAACTAAAAACTCAAGCATCCCCCACCCCTATGACTGATAAATATTTTAATTTGATTTTTGGCGAAAATGCCAAAACAGTTAAGGAATTTATAGGTTGGATTTTTTACCCAAGTTTTGAAGAAATACAAGCTTATATGATTACTGTAGGACGTGGTAACGATGGTAAAAGTACTTTTATTAATAACTGGTTGGTTCCAATTGTTGGAGAAAATAACAGTTCATTTATACCATTAGAAGCTTTAACCAGTAAAAAAGCATCTAAATTCAAGTTATCCGAATTGTTTGGTAAATACTTGAATACTCACGCCGACATATCCCAAGCACCTATTTATTCAACGGCTGTATTAAAAGCCATATCTGGTAACGATAACCAAAACATTGATATTAAAGGCAAAAAAGACTCATATTTTAAGAATTTTGCTAAATTATTCTGGGCTGGTAATGGTTTACCACCTTTTGAAGATAATTCTAGAGGGATGGGCAGAAGACCATTTATAATAGCATTCCATAAAATTGAAGACTTTAAGCATGCCATTAACTGGGATGAAATCAACCAAGAACGTAGCGTATTTATTTATAAATGTATCTTGCTTGCTAGGGATGCTATAAACCATGGTTCTTTAACTGAAACTGATAGCATTTTAAAAGCACGTAATGAATGGGTAGGCAATAACAGCCCTATTAAGACATTTTTAGATGATAACACCATAAAAGCTAAAGGCAATGAGTTAGACGCTACAAAACTTTACAATGTTTACTGTAATTGGTGTGAATTAAATGGGGAACAATATGCCACCAATAGAAAATTTTACCGAGAACTTAAAAATAATTTTGACTTGGTAAAGAAGCACCATCAACCCCACGGCGGTAAACGATGGTATTACATCCCTGATATTGATTTAAATACTGATATTTCAAGGGTACACCCTAAAGATAAAGATGAAACTGGTGCAAAACATTCTAGAATCAATTTTTAAAAAATCACTAAAGTATTGATATATAAGGGGTAAAGCCCTATTGAAACATTGAAACATTTTATTATTAAAGTAATAAATAAATATATAATAGTACCCTTATATATACCCCCCCTATATGTACGGTAGAGAAATTAAAAGTATAGTGTTTCTATTATTTTTATGTTTCATCTTACAGCCCCAAGGGTTTACAGCAATAATAAAAATGTTTCTAAAAGTGGTGCAAGCAAAAAAGAGAGGTAAAACAATGAAAAACTTGAAGCAATTTACATATTTTATAAGCTTTAACAACCTAAACCAATGGTTGTTAGAGCTAGCAGACCAGATTTATTTAGAAGATTGGAAAACAGACAGTAAAACCATAACTGTTTTATATGGTGTCTATTCGGAAAATAAAACCGATAACGAAATATTAAAGATATTTGACCATGCCGATACTTTGGCTGCAGAACTTAGAAAGGCTTAACATGAAAGAACTAGAAAACAAAATGGTATTCTTTATGCAAGATACCTTTAACAGATACGGACAACAAGCAGGTGCTAGGTATATGGCTTGCATGGCTAAATTAGATCTAGAAGCTGAAAGAAGCGATCTACTAGATGAACTAAACACCCCATATGCAACTATAAAGATTAGTGTAAAAGAAGATGGTACACCGACCATAACAACGCAGAACGCAAACGTTAAACATTACTACACTTTCACCGATGACCTACAAATAATTACAGCGTAAAAAAATAACCGCTTAAGCTATTAATTTAGCCTAGGCGGTTTTTATTTATATTGATTTATTTTATTTAACACTATGGTGGCAGATACCTAATAAAACCTAAAAACATATATTTATTACTTATAAATCCTTATTCTTGCCCTTTATATACGCATAAATTAACTCTAGGAGAGATTTTATATTTATCTTGATAAAATACCCACATTTCAGCAAATTCAATTAGAGCGCTGTTTTTTAGTCTTCTTACATGTCTGGTTGAATAACCCAACTCATTAGCTAATTTTAACTCACTTGGTGGCAATGCCATTAAATACATTTTAGTTAATATTATTTTACTGATTTCACTTGTATGGTTAATAGTTTCTTTTATTGCATCTAAAACCCGCATTGCATCCCCCGCAACTATAAAATTTTTAGAGTGATCTATATTAGTGCTTCTACTTCCTACCTTGTCAGTCCTCAAGCTTCCCATGGTACAACCACTTAAATTAATAAACATTGGTATCTTATTTAGCAAGTTTTTAGTATTAATAATAGTTTGCTTATCATCAATTGGTTTTAATACATCTAAAACGTTCATATTTAACCCCTTCAAATAATAATTAACATAATTATTTTACCTTAGTTAAAGGGATGCAACAAAAAAAGAGCGCCCATGTTGGACGCTCACAAAAATCTTAAGAATACATATCTATTATATCAAATTAAAAACCTTTGATTAACCCGTTTATATGCCTATAATTTTGTTACCTTTTTTGTTACTTATTTATTGAAACTAGAAAAAACTTTTATTAACTAGTAAAAACTAAAATCGCTTAAAAACAGTATTAGCAATAATTAATTTTAATTAATGTACCTACTATTAAAACTAATAAAAAACGCAATAATCCAAATAAGAGTTCCTAAAATAAATAATCCGCTTCCAATATACATAGTAATTTTAGATACAATTATAGAATTCAGTCCAATAATGGCTCCAATTAATTGAAGTCCTTCTCCTACAATATACAGTTGCATAAGCTTTTTTCTAGCATTTGTATACTCTAATTTTTTAAAGTTCATTCAATACTCTCCTTTTACTTTTTACTGTATTATAACAAAAACACTGCAACCACAGTTACAGTGTTTTTGTAAATTATTACCTATATTTAATAATTACTTTTGTACCATATGTTACGTGTTTTTGAAGCCACTTTGCATCACTAACGGATAATCTAATGCAACCATGGCTACTTGGTTTGCGTCCTAATTTTCGAGCTTCAGAAGGAATAAACGGCGCTTTCCATGGTCTAGTAGGAACAGTATGGAAAAGATACAATTGTCCAATCCAGCCTACTGGGTAATATGCCTCTGAAAAACGATAAGGGTGATAGTTGTTGGTGTAATAAGTTCCAGTTGGAGTTAAACTTTTGCCATTAATAATGCTACCAGCAGAAGAATACATAGTGTAAACCACTTTTTTACCAGAGCGAATATAAGTACGATTACCATAAATAGATACCCGTAAATTTAGATTCTTTACCTTGTTAAGATTAGGGTATTTTGTCTTAGTCTCACTAGACTTTTTCCAATATGTTCCTTTCATTTTTCTCATATCTTTTGGATCTGTATATGGCTGATATTTTGTTTTTTTAACTGTTTTTACTGAATTCGTATCAGCTGCCAAAACTTGCTTACTTTGTGGAGCAAGAGCAATTAAACCAAAAAGAATCAATAATGAAATAATATATTTTTTCATAAATCAAGTACCTCAAAATTATATTTATGATTTAATTTTAGCATTATTTAGTTAAAAAAATACATGATTTCTTATACAAATTGAAATCATGTATTTCTTATTATATATTAAGATCTTTTACGCTTCTTTACGCCTGCAAGACCAATCATACCAATTCCTGCTGCAGCTGCTCCTAAGATTGCTGCAGAAGTTTCTTCACTATTGTTCTCACCGGTTTGTGGAAGAGTTGTCTTTGTCTTATTTATATTATTACTGTTAGTTGATGTTACTTCTTCATGTTGAATTAAACCAGTTGAAGCTTTTGAAACTTTTACACCATGAGGTTTAACAGTTTTAACCTTATTATTGTTTTGTGAATGTGGACGAACTGTATTTGTTTGATTGTCCTTTTCACTATGTGGCTTAACTGTATCATCTTCATCGGGTTCTTTATTATCTTGCTCATGTGGTTTAACAGTTTCATCAGTCTTTGGTTGTGGAGTATCCGGAACTTCAGGCTCAGTTGGAGTTGTAGGTTCTTCAGGTTCGTCTGGAGTTACTTGAGGATGTGGTTGAGGACTTGGAACATTTGGTTCTGGCTCTTGTGGAGTAGATGGTGTTTCTGGAGTTGTCTTCTTTGTGTAGACTACTTCAGTATCCTTTGTTGGATCTTCTGGGGTTACTGTACTTTGACTTGGTGTGTAACCTTCAATGATCGGAACATTTTCATCTGGTACTACCTTGGTTGGATCGTTTGGATCGTTCTTGTATTGTGGTGTTTCTGCTCCTGGGATTGGGTTATGATCTGGATCCACTGGAACGATCTTACCAATCTTGTGGTAAACAACTACTACATTTGCATTTGGATCATTTGGCGTTACTGTCTTGCCGCCTGCTGTCTTGATCTCTGCAACGTAGCCCTTGATTACTGGAACATTAACTGTACCGAATGTGTAGCTGTTTTCACTTGGTACTCCATCTGTGATTGTAAATGTGTGTGTTTGTACATCTGAATCTCTAAGTGGAGTGTTGTTATTGTCTCCATCTACAAAGGTGATTGTTTGCTTACCTACTACTGTAGTTACTGATGGTTCTGGTGTTGGGGTTACTGGAGTTGTTGTATGTTCTACATAAATAGTTACCACTTGTGAACCTTTGGTGATGTCACTTGGAATAGTTACATCTGGGTTGATCACCTTGTAACCCTTGTTGGTCAAGTTGGTGATTACTTCATTCTTGTTGTAGTCGACCTTTTGACCTACTTTTTGCTCTCCTGAATCGTAACCGTAATCTGGAATATCCTTGCCAGTTGTATTGTCATGGACCTTCACAATTACTTGTCCCTTATCTGCTGGGATTGGAGTGTAGATCACTGGAGTATCTTCACCAGGGTTATCTGGTGTTACTGTTGGTACTTCTGGTGTGTAACCTGGAATACTTGGTACTGGTTCATTTGGTGTTACCTTAGCTGGGTTATTTGGATCTGTTGGGTAAGTTGGGTTATCAACGTTTGGAATCTTATTGCCATTTGGATCAACTGGAACAATATGACCATTTGGCTCGTAGCTTACTACAACTTTGTAACTGTCAGAGTCATGGTTCAAAGTTACGCTCTTGATTGAACTTGTGCCTTCGCCATCTTTACTGATAGAAGTTACGTGGTAATTTTCTACAAATGGAACATTTTGACCAGATACTGTTTGGTCTGGACTCCAAGTAAGTGGTGTTACCCACTTGCCTGTTACCTTGTCCATTACTCCTTGAGCGGTGAAGTGAACTGTTTGTTCTACTGGTGCATGAACTTCCTTACCATTGTCATCTACAAAAGTAATAGTTCTTGTGACATCCTTAGATACATCACCTGATTCACTTGGCCACTTAGGTCCATCTGGATCATTAGGGTTGATTGGTTCACCTGGCTTGCCTGGGTTAGTTGGGTTTACTGGAACTGTATCATGTTCTACGTAAATAGTTACTACTTGTGAACCCTTGGTGATGTCACTCGGAATAGTTACATCTGGGTTGATCACCTTGTAACCCTTGTTAGTCAAGTTGGTGATTACTTCATTCTTGTTGTAGTCTACCTTTTGACCTACTTCTTGTTCTCCTGAATCGTAACCGTAATCTGGAATATCCTTGCCAGTTGTATTGTCATGAACCTTCACAATTACTTGTCCCTTATCTGCTGGGATTGGTGTGTAAATCACTGGAGTATCTTTACCAGGATTATCTGGAGTTACTGTTGGTACTTCTGGAGTATATCCAGGAATACTTGGTACTGGTTCATTTGGTGTAACTCTAGTTGGATCACTTGGATCAGTTGGGTATTGCGGAGTTGGTACATTTGGAATCTTGTTTCCTTCTGGATCAACTGGAACGATCTTACCATTTTCTGTGTAAGTTACTGTAACTTCTGCCTTTAAATTATCTGGTGTTACTGTCTTGCCACCTGCAACTCGCTTATCTGCATGGTATCCATCTACTACTGGTGTCTCCACTGTGCCAAATTCATGACTTGTTACATTCCATGATCCCTTATCAATAATTTCTCCAGTTACATTGTCAAAAGTAATCTTCTTAGTGAAGTCAAAGCTTTGAACATTATCCTTTGGAGTCTTCTTATCTGCTCCTGTGTAGTGGATTGTTTGTGTACCTGTCTTCTTCAAATTGTCTAATCCAGTTCCTTCTGGATACTTAGGTCCATCTGGATTATTTGGATCAATTGGATCTCCTGGGTGACCTGGTTTATCTGGAGTTACTGTAGTAATACCATGTTTAAAGGTTACATAGAATACTTGATCTTCATTATCATTATTATCAAAAATTCTATTTTCACCAAATCCATCAGATAGAAGAACATAGCCCTTCTTAGTTAAACTAGTAATTACACTTTCTGGTGAATAATTAATTTTATCTCCAGCTTCACCTGTTAAATCTTTATCAGTATGAAGAACAATGACATGTTGAGGATCATTAATATCTTGATAAATTACACTCGCATGTTGAACATGATCTGGATTCTTAGTGTAAGTTACAGTGACATTGATATTAGCAGAATTATGAGTAATATTAGTAATCTTCTTAACGTTATTATTACCGTCATTGTACTCATTTGGTACACTTGCAGTATATCCACTAATAGACTTAGTTGGAACTAGATCAAAGCTACCATTATCACTATTTCCATTTACAATCGTCCAAGTTAATGGATTACTTTGATCTACTTCTTTACCATCTTTATCAACAAATTTACCAGTCACTTTATCAAAGTAGCTATTAGCTGTAAAAGTTAATGAATCCTTAACTGTTTGAGGTGTAGCATCACCTGCACCAACATAAGTTACTGTCCTAGTAACAGTCTTAGTTAAATCATTTTCATTAGCTCCACTTGGATAATTTGGACTAGATGGATCTTGTGGGTTTACTGGTTTAGTTGGGTCAAGTGGATTAGTTGGATCAACTGGAATAATTGAATGTCTGATATGAACTACATAATTTTGAGCATCTTTACTTATAATAGTTGGAATATCAGAAACATTTGCATAGCTTACATTACCATTACCAGTTACATTGATAAATTCATAACCTTTATTAGTTAATGTGGTTAAATCATTTTGTACTTTGGGTACGACTTTATTATCTTGAGTACCAACATTTTCTTCACCAGATACATAACCATAACCAGTCAAATCTTGACCAGTTGTGTCATCATGAAAAACTACTGTAATAGTATTTTGAGTGGTAAATACGACATTAACATCTTTAGATGAGTCTGTTGGATCTGGGCTAATTGGTGTTCCAGGTTTGTTTTCTGGATTAAGTGGAACATAGCCATTTGGTACATTTGGAATATTAACTGTAACAACTTTAGTTGGGTCGCTTGGATCTGTTGGGAAAGTTGGAGTTGGGACATTAGGAATTTTATTTCCTTCTGGATCAACTGGAACTACGTGACCATTAGGAACATAGGTAACAGTTACTTCCTTTTCTAAATCATCAGGAGTTACTACTAATCCACCAGCAGTCTTTTTATCAGCATGATAGTTCTGTACAATTGGAGTATTCTTAGTAGCAAATTTATGACTGTTCTCATTCCAACTAGATATAGTAATAATTTTTCCATTTACATTATCAAAAGTTATTTCTCTAGTAAATGTAAATGTTTGAGTATCATCTTTAGGAGTATTGTTACCTGCACCTACATAATGAATAGTTTGAGTTGAAACTCTCTTAACATCTTGTTCACTTGTACCGCTTGGATATCTTGGTCCTGTTGGATTTTCTGGATCAATTGGGTCTCCTGGATGACCTGGTTTATCTGGAGTCACAGTAGTAATGCCATGTTTTACGTGCACAATTACTTGATTCAATCCAGCTGTAATCTTAGTTGGAATCTCACCTTCGGTATTTACATAAACATAACCCTTTTTAATTAAGCTCTGTAAATCATTGTTAGTATTATAACTTACTGGTGTGTCAACAACTTTATCACCACTATCAAATCCAATATTAGGAATATCAGTGTTATCTGTATCATCATGGTACTTAACAGTTACACGACCAACTTCTGGAGCCTTTTCTTCATCATAGTAAACATTAACTGCAAGATTATTTGAATCGGTAGCATTAGCTTCAAAACTCTTAACTGCACCGTTTCCAGCATTATAATCAGCATTATCAATATTAACAAAGTTATAGGTTTTACCATCTTTATTAATTGAAGATTGATCCTTGGTTTGGGCAAAAGTAAAACTATCTCCTGAACCAGTTTTACCAGTAGAAGTTACATAAGTCCAAGTAAGCTTACCATTTTGATCTTTAATAGTACCATCATTATTTAGGTTGACTAATTTACCCGTTACTTTATCAATAATTCCTGAAGCAGTAAAAGTTACAGTATCAACAACTGGGTCACGCAAAACATTACTATGATCAGCAGAGTCAAGATAATTAATTGTACGAGTTACAGTCTTTTCAAGAGCATCCTTTGACAAATCAGGATTATTTGAATCTGGATGGTTAGGATCTACTGGAGTAGTGCCATGACGGAAGTCAACATAAAATACTTGAGAAGCTTTTCCATCTTCGTCCTTAACTCTATCAAAAGCAGCATCTTTGTTGAAACCATCATTTACTAAAACATAACCCTTTTCAGTTAAAGTCTTAATTTCATCAGTAGTTGAATAGTTAATCTTGTTACCAGTAGTTCCAGAAACTTCTGCATGGTTTAGTACTTGATTATTATTATCTAAATCACGATAAATAATATCAGCTTTTTGATTACCATAATAAGTTACAGTAACTACTACATTATTATTAGCTGGTGAAATAGCTTGATTATTAGCTGGTGAAATAGCTTGCTTTTCAATAACTGGCTTATCAACAGATACATAGCCAAGTTTAGTAGGATCTACTGATTTCACTTCTGAAAACTCACCTGAAATTGGAGTCCAAGCACGATCAGCATCCTTAGTATCTACTGCACCGTCATTATCAGTATCATAACCTAAAAGAGTGCCAGTTACTTTATCAACAATGGCAGTACGAGTAAAGTTAACTGTTTGAACTTCTTGACTCTTACCTTCTGGACTACCATTAACTGAATTGCCATATTCATCTACATAATTGATAGTTCTAGTAACTACTTTATTGAGGTCATCTTTAGAAACTCCAGCTGGGTATTTAGGATTATTTGGATTTTCTGGATCAATTGGATCTGTAGGTGTTTTAGGATCATTTGGAGTAACAGGAATAGTACCATGCTTCAAATGAACTTCAAAAATATTCTTAGCGACGTCTTCATTAAACTTTTGACCATCTGCATTAGTAAAGTTATCACTTACAAAAACATAACCTTGCTTCTCATAATCAGCAATTTTATCTTTAGTTGAATAATCAATTGCAAGACCAACTCCACCATTAACTGTATCAGTGGTTAATGGTTTGTTATCAGTATCATCAATATAATTGATTTTGGCAGCTGCAGCTTTTGTATAAACATAAGTCGTAGTGTAATCAAAGCTAGTAAATTTACCACTTTCAGAACCTAATACTTTATCTAAAACATAACCATCAAATTCTTTTCTTTCTGTGTGCCAGTCGCCTTCTGGATACCAATGGTTAGCAGGATCAATACCTTGATTTTTCTGATCAGGATTATTTTTATTAAATCCTAAAACTACAGATTTATCTAACTCGTTACCGTTTTCGTCAACATACTTAACAGTAACATACTTATTAGGAAGGAAGTGAACAGCTGAAGCGATTTCCATTCTGTTCATTTTATCAGTATTCTTGTGATCGTTTAAGATACCTAAGAAGGTATAGCCTTGCTTAGTATATCTATCTTCCATTCTCTTAACACTACCTTCAAAGTCGTTAGTGCCACTACCATAAGTATCGTAGACTAAGTCAATACTTACTCCACCTGGTAAGCTACTCCAGTCACTACCATAATCATGACCAGTTACACTAGCTCCACCACCATCAGGAAGACCTTCTTGAGCATATTTAGCAATTTTTTTATAAGTAAAAGTGATAACCATTGGATTTGGATCATCTTTTGACTTATAAGTTTGATTAATTGGCATTTCAATTGATTTAGGTGAATTTTCAACTAATTCATAGCCTGGAATTTCAATTGCATTTGCTAAAAACTTAGAATCTAGAACATTATCTTTATCACTATAAGCACTCTTAGAGGTGGACCACTTAGATGAATCACTATAAGTAGTTAAAAGATTACCATCGGTATCAACAAATTTAACTACAGTAGGTGATAATTTAGCAAAGTGCAAAGTCATGTCAATATCATGATCGGGTACAACTAAATAGCCAGCCCCACCACCTAATGAAGTGAGGTTTAACTTTTCAAGCTCTTCTGGATTCATTAACTTGTAGCCTTGGAAGTTATAAACTATTTGTTCATTATGGCTACCAGCAGTTCCTTTATAATTATTACTTCTTAAAACTTCTCCAGTAGTATCATCTACTTCTTGAATATTAATAGTATATTCTTTTGCATCTTCCTTAGTATTAGCATCTGTTTGCTTAGAAGAATTAGTGTTAGCTGCCTTACTTACATTTAAGCTGTCTTGTGCTAATTTAGATGTAGCTTTAGTATCAAGATCAGTAACAGTTTTTGTAGTATTTGAATCACTAGTAGAACCTTTTAAACCACTTTTAGCAATATCTATATCATTATCGTTATCGCTTGTAACTGATTGCTTACCTAAATTACCAGATTTTTCTAAATTGGTAGTTTTTTCAACATTTTTACCATCTTGAGCAGCTTGATGAATATCATTAGTGGGATTATTTTTAGTAGTTTGAGCTACTTGTTGAGCTTGATGCTTTTCAGTATTTTGCTTAGCATCTTGAGTTAAGACTTCATTATTACTTTTTTCTAATTCACTCTTAGAATTATTTTCAGCAACTACTGAATTTTTATTAGTATCATTGTTAGTGATATTAGCATCAGCTTCAACAGACTGATTATTTGTCTTTTCAACATTATCATTTACTTTTGATTCAGTAGTTTCATTTGTTGAAGAATCATTTGCTTGAACAACTACCTTATTAACTTGCTGAGTGTTAGCAGATTGATTACTTTCAGTAGCTGCCTTTGCATTATCCTCATTATCATTAGAATCTTGAGTATCAGCGTGAGCTATATTAGTTCCCGCACTAAACCATAAAGTTGTACTCAAAAGAACAGACGCAGCACCAACTGACAACTTACGAATCCCGAAGTGAGCCTGATGATCTGCAGTTGCTTCTATTTTTTGTGTACGGTTATTTTTTGAAACCATTATTCAGCCTCCAATTAACTATTATTCTCATTGTTAGATTACATACATGTCTTAATTTATATCAATTTCATATATGAGTATTGCTTAGTTTGTTATTTTAATAATATAAACTTATTTGTATTAGTTCTGTATGAGCAATACCAAAAATCTTAACATAACAAGCTTTCTGAAAACAATTATAACACTAAAAAACAGTAGTTACCATATAAAAATAACCTTTGTTATTGTAATTTTATTTTTTATTTTTAAGTTTATAATTTAGTAACAAGGTTTTATAAAATTTAATCTTACAAAAAAGTGTTTTGCATAAAATATACAAAACACTTCTCAATTAAACTAAAATAATCTTAATAGACACCTAAACCAATAGCCAAAAAAGTTAAACAAATAACGAACTCAATAACAATTAGTTTCCAGCAAAACTTAAACCACTTATCAAAACCAATATTAACCATCATCAAACTCATTAGAATTAATCCTGTTGGAGCAATTAAAGATATAAATCCTTGTCCCCAATTATAAGCATCAATGATACTTGCTCTATCAATTCCAACTACATTAGCAAGAGGTGCCATAATTGGCATTGAAAGAACTGCTAAGCCAGATGAAGATTGAATAAAGAAACCTAGAATAATATAAACCAAGAACATTACCCAAATAAAAATCAATGGTGGCATCCCACTCACAGCATTACTGAAGAAGTTCATTATAGTATCACTGGTATGACTTTCTTCCATTACAATTGATACGGCTCTTGCTAATCCAATAGTTAAAGCTACTCCTAACAAATCTCCTGCACCATCTACAAAACTTTTAACAAATTGATGTTCGTTAAGTCCTGAAATAAAAGCCATAATATAACCAGCTGCTAAAAAGACAACAGAAATTTCTGTAAAATACCAACCTTGTGACTGAACCCCCCAAATCATAGTAATAAAAGCAATCGCAAATATTAAAAGAGTTAATTTTTGATGCCATGTGAAATTGTAATCCCTAGCCTCTTCATTCATATACTTCTGGTCTTCTTTAGCAAAGTCATTATAAACAAAAGAAGCCTTTGGATTTTTCCTAACTTTATTAGCGTAAATTAATACATATACCATTCCTGTAATAATGCAAACAAGCCACATTACCACTCTAAGTGGTAATGCGTGAGAAAAATTAATTCCTGCAGCATTTGAAGCAATAACCGTTGAAAATGGATTAATTGTCGAAGCCATTGATCCAATACTTGTTCCTAAAAATATTGTAGCAACAACCGTCATTCTATCAAATCCAGCTACCAAAAAAACTGGAATCAATATTGGATAAAACGCCATTGTCTCTTCTGCTAATCCAAATGTTGTACCACCAAGACCAATCAATCCCATAACTAAAATAATTAAGAGGCTCTGTTTACCTTTAATCTTTTTTGATAAAGCAGCCATACCTGAATCAATTGCACCATTCGCATGAACTACTCCAATACAACCTCCTAAAATCAATACAAAAGCAATAATATCAATAGATTGTCCAATACCTTGAACCTGTGAAGTTAAAAACTGTACAATTGCTTGATATAAATTAGGTTTTTTCTGATTGATCTTTTCATAAGAGTTAGGAATTGCAACTGGTTTATAAATTGTTCCATCCTTAAATTTATTTATACTGATTTTAACTTTATATTTATTAAGAGTTTTCTGTGTAGCGGCTTCTTTTATTTTCTTTCCACTGGGTTTTGTAATAGTAAAATTATTACTATCATTATTATATTGAATAGTCGCATAATTCCCCGCCGGAATAAAGAAAGTTAAAATCTGTACTAATAATAAGACAAGGATTACAACTGTATAAGCAGTTGGAAACTGATGTTTCTTTTTCCGTTTTTTAACGTTTTTCATAATTAAACCTTCATTCTATTATAAACAAGAACTATTTAGGTTTATTTTACTATGAAAGCGCTTTTGTGTAAAATACAAAAAGAAATACCTACCCAATATAATTTAGGCAGGTATTATATTTAATTCACTCTCGCAATTTCGTCACGAACTTTAATATTAACTGTATCTAAGCCTGGTGTTTGTCCATGTAGATTAAAGTTGAGTTTTACTTCAGGTCTGAACAATAATACATGCGTTGAACCGCCGAAATGAAACATTCCTAATTGCTCACCCTTTTGAACGTGTTGACCAACTCTAACTGTAATTTCATTATTAGATACATCCCCCATTCCTACAGCAACAAAACACATCAAGCCAATCTTAGGATTATCTGCTTGAATAAAGATTACAGCTCTAGTAGCAGTAGAAGTGAGAAAAGCTTGTGAATCATTAGCTGCAACTGGGTCAGCTCCTCTAGGATTTTCAAAACCTTGACTAAGAGCTTCACCATAATAACTTCCAGGTAAATTGTATGCTTTAACTATTTTTCCACTAACTGGACTATTCCAACGATGATAACTTAATGCACTAAGAAACGCCTGATAAAGTGTTCCTCCTTCAAACTTAGCAGTCCATGGATCATTATGAAGTAAATCCATTAAAGAATAAGGTTGACCTTTTATCCAAAACTTAGCCTTTAATGGTAAATTATGAGCTACTCTATATGGTGCTGATTCGCAAGCGTTGACAATAACATCATCATCTTGAGGAGCTGCAACTGGTCTAATGCCGGGATTAAATACTCTAGTAAAGAAATCATCCCAAGAAGTAAAGCCTAATTTTTGTGCTGGATCTGAATTTTTGCAAGCAAATATTTCTTGAAAATTATCTCCTTTTGCTTCTTTAGCCATTTCTTGTAAAGCATTTGCAGATAACCATCCTTTTTCAGAAGTATTTAAAACATAAGAAGAATCAGAAGATTGTAAATACTTTCCCCAATAATCTAATATCCCCTTCATCTTTTCATTAACTTCAGGGTTATTAAAAACAACATATCCAGCTTTAGTTCCCATTGGATAATCAAGTACTGCATTAATTGGTGTCCCAACTAAACCAGTAGTATTAAACTCAGGCGCATGTTGGATTATATGATTAAGAACTCGCAACAATTGATGAACGTCTCTAACTTGGGGAGTTCCTGCAGGAGTGTCGACATCCTTCATTGGAATTTCATCAAACATCATTTGAAATAGGTTCCAAATATAGTGATTATTTTCTATTAAATCTTTTAATTCCTTAACTGGTGGTAATAATTTTTGATTTTCTTCTAGCTCAGCTTCCTTAAGAACTTTCTTAACCCATTTATTTTGAAATTCTTGATCACTAGGAAGCCACTTACCCACATTAAATTTATGTCTTGTCATTATTTTTCACTCCTTTTTAAACAATTATCTACTTTAAGGATAATTCTTTGAGAAAATGGTTTCAAAGAATTACACTTACCTTTCAATAAAAAGAACACCGATTAAAAATCGATGTTCTTTTATTAGCTATTTATCTTCATGTTTCTTTTTGTGAGTAGCAGCTAATCCAAAAATTCCTAAACCACTAAATAAACTACCAATTGCAGCAAACAAGTTATTTCTTTCACCAGTTTGTGGTAATTGCTTACCTTTATTCTGAGTTAAATTTCTATGTTTATAAATGGCTCTACTATTATATTCAACTGTCTCATTATTATAATTTCTGTGAGAAATTGATTCAGTCCATTTAGGAGAAATTGTCTTTTTAACATTTTTATGTATAATTACATTTTCATGCTTTTTAGACTTAACTGGATGCTTTTTATTTTGTTTTACTACTGATTTATTATTTGTAGTTGGAGAAGGTATTGGTGTAGGCTGTGGTTTTTTATTATTTGGAACTACATCTGGAGATGGCGTTGGAGTTACATTTGGAGTATCTGGAGATGGTGTTGGAGACGGAGTTGGAGTTGGAGTTGGTTCAGGTTTTGGTTCGAGATTAGAGTCATTACCAGAATTATTGCTATTATCAAAGCTATCACTATTCTTGATGTAGTTAACAGTAATAGTAATATTTTGAGTATTGTTTGTGACAATTTGTTCATTAATTTTAAGCGGATTTGTAGTATAGCCATCAACTTGCACTGGAACAAATTCATCCCACTTAGAACTTGACCATTTATTATATGTTATTTCTCCAGTAACCATATTTTTAATTCCAGTTCTTTCAAGTTTAGCCACTTGAGTAACCTGTTTATCTCCTGTTGGCAACTTCATAATAATTGTTCGAGTTACGGACTTGGTATCAGTTATATTCTTTAGTTCAGGAGTAATTAAAATCTTAGTAATGGTATTTTCAATCTTAATTTTATCTGGTAATTTCTCACCCTTAGGTAAAGTCCAATTATTTGGCAACTTTCCGTTGAATACAGTATCTTCGTGAAGATTACCTGTAATAGTTTCTTCTTTAATTATATCTCCATCAGAATCTACATATTGAATAGTTTGCTTACCAGTTTCAGGTTCAACAGCCTTTACAATATAGTTATCTTTTGCAGGAGTATAAATTACCTTGTAGTTATTACCCAAAAGCTTTTGTAGTGCCTCTTGTCCACCTTTAAAGTTAACACTAAATGTACCACTAGTTGTTTGTGCAGTTGGTGCTTTTCCACTAAATTCAAAGTCAGAAGTGTTAACCACTGGTGCAACCCAGCCTTCAGGCATTTTTTGATTACCAAAATTCAAACTATAAATATTATCCGGAATAACAGTTGTTCCTGATTCTACTGTAGCAATTCCATCAGTAGTAATAGTAACTTCAAATGGATTAATAGTATAAGTAAATTCGCCACTAGGTAAATTCTCAATCTTATAGTTAGGATTGTGGTTAGCTCTTAATAAATTCAACCCCTTTTGATTTAACTTAAGTGTATAAGTAGCAACATCAGTTGGAACATGATCAAGTTTTTTACCATTTAGATACCAGTCAAAATCATCAAAAGTTAGACCTTCAGTATTCAAAACTTGACCATTAACAATACCATCAGCACTCAAACTTTTAACTACAGTAGAAATGTTCAAATCATTCTCTCCATCGAATGTTTGATCAGATTTTCCATTTTGAGTAAGGCTTATCTCTTTAGGCGTAATAGTTATTTTAGCTGAACCACTTAAGTCATCTTTAGTTAATTGATAATTTCCTACTAAACTA
Source organism: Lactobacillus sp. PSON (assembly GCF_052615405.1). Classification (NCBI taxonomy): domain Bacteria; kingdom Bacillati; phylum Bacillota; class Bacilli; order Lactobacillales; family Lactobacillaceae; genus Lactobacillus; species Lactobacillus sp. PSON. The sequence goes on from NZ_JBQXFW010000003.1 coordinate 59,890, forward strand.
TTATCACGATTAATTTTTTCAATTAGATTAGCTAGAATCTTATCTTTATTAAGTTCTAACTTATAAGTACCTACGTTGCTTGGAGCAACATTATCATCTGTCTTCCAAATGTAATCTCCATTATGAAGCCAGTAATTAATTATCTTAGTGTCATTACCAACTTTAATTGAAATTGCAACCTTAATTCCATAACTATTTAATTCTTGACTAGTAACAGCTTGACCATTATATATTATGGTTCCATTACCACTTAACACAGCTTTAGCACTTGCTTTATAAATCGTATAAGTACCAATTGAATCATTAAAGTTAATCTTAGACCAATTAAGATCCTTTTCATTAACTGCTTTAATTTTATCAATACCAGCTTCTGTCAATACAACCTTATAAACACCCGCTGCAGATGGCGCTGAATCAAAAATCGTTCCATCTTGACGAATAAACTTATAATCATTTGAATCAAGTGTAACTTCACTTGCTCCTGGAGCAGTAATTGTTACAGTTGGCTGATAATTAGCAATCGGAGTGCCATCATAAATTTTAGCTGCATTACCAGTATGACTAAAGGAAATTTCATTATTAGTTACATCAACTTTACTGATTATAACTTTACCTGTACCACTAAATTTATAATCATAATTCTGATTTAATTTACTAATAGCTTCCTTAGCTTGCTTAGTCAAAGTAACTTGCCAAGTACCTGCATCTATATCTGCATTAGTTGCTGAATCAACGTATTGGAGATCACCATCTTGAAGCTTATATCTTTCACCGTTATCCAAAGTAACAGTAAACTTACTTGGATCAATAGAAATTTTATTTCCATTATAAGTAGCTAATTGACTACCATCAAGAACTACTTCGGCAATCTTTTTATCAATTGTAAATTTAGCACTTCCTGATAAATTATCTAAAGAAATTATTACATTAGGTTGCTTATCTTGTCCTAAACCTTCACTTGCATTAATAGCTTCTTGCAAATGAGTTAAAATCTGTTTTTTATTAAGTTGTAATGTATAACTACCAACATTTTCTGGAGCAGTTTTATCTTCAGTATTCCAAATATAGTCACTTGGTTGAAGTTTATATTTAATTGTCTTATTTACACCATTAAGTGTTATATCTACAAAAATGTTACCTCCATTGTTTAAGTCAGCTGAAGTTACTGTTTGACCATTATAAATCATGCTATTTTGACCACTTAAAGTAGCTTTAGCTTCAGAAGCAACAATCTTGTAAGTACCAATAACTTTATTTGCTTTTGACCAATTAAAGTTAGGATATTCTGCTTTTAACTTTTCAATTGCTTCTTTAGTCAAGACTACATTGTAACTACCAACGTCAGTTGGAGAACTGCCGTTTTCAAATTGAAGCGAACTTCCATTTAAATCTCCAATTGTAATATCACTAGCATTAGAAGTAATCGTAATTGTATAATCACCTGCCTTAATTTCAGCAGGTTGACCATCATAAATCTTTTGCTTTTGATTGTTTGCTGTAATTGTAATATGCGGAGTTGAGGCTTGAACTACAAAAGTTGCAGTTGATGTTAGTTTATTAAAATCATAATTAGGATAATCTTTATTAAACTTTCGCTTAAGATTTTCAAGTCCTTGAGCCGATAATTTTACATCAAATACTCCAGCTGTAGTTGGAACTCCAGCAGTAAATTCTAGGTCACCTTTTTGTAAAGTATATTCTAAAGTTTTACCATTATTAGTAATCAAGCTAATTGTATATTTATCTAAATTGTCATTTAAGCTAATTGGATTACCAAATATTACATTTGCTGGAGAATCATTATTAGCATTTGCTATTTTTACACTAACTGGCATCGCTTCAACCACAAAGGTTGCATCGTTTGCAATGATTTTTGACCATTCATAATTATTTACATTACCTACTTGAGTTAGAGAAACAATCTTATCAATCACCGACTTCTTCAATAAGACTTTGTATTCGCCAACATGGAGAGGATTATTAGTAGTAGAAGTATTAATTTGTAAATCAGCTGAAGTCAATGTAAATGTTAATGGTTGATTAGTATTTGGATTTAATACTTGATGATTCAAACTATCTAAAAAACTAATAGTAAATTTATCAGGAATAATTGTACTATCTTCCCCATAACGAATTACTTGACTGCCAGTTAATTCAATATCTGCATCAAGTGGCGTAATAATATATTTACCATTGTTATTTTCTGGAACAACAATATCATCTTGATCTTGTGTATTATCGAATTTATTTGTTGTTCGAGGATTAATTGTAGTTCCTTCAAAATTATAATCAGGGAAAAGGCTCTTTAGTTTTTCAATTAAGTTCTTAGTTACCTTGACATCATAACTGCCAACATTCTTAGGTAAACCACCATTTTCATATCCAGCAATAACTAGATAATCATTTTTATTTCCACTAATACTATCCCAATTTATAGAAACTGGCGTACCACTGTCTGTGTCAGTAAGTTGAACTATAAAATTATGATAATCTAATGGTTTATTAGTAGTATAAGGTGCAGATTGAGAACCGCTTAAAGTAACTTTAGCTTTACGAGCATCAATAGTAAAAGTGGCAATAATATTATTCCCATTTGTGAAGGTATAGTTTGAATCCCTATTTTGGTTATTGAGTCTTTTAATTGCTTCAGCAGTTAACTTAATGCCATAAGTTCCAGCATGCACTGGCAAGCCACCATTATCAATAATTTCAACCCATTTACCAGAACTATTCTTTTGATAATAAACCAAATCACTATCACTTAATTGAAGTGCAGTTACACCATCTGGTTTAGTATTTTCACCAGCCCAAATCATGCTAATCTGATCCATTTGATCGGTAGGTACTCCTTGAGCAATACCATTATCCCAGTTATTTGCTTCATGTTCATAAATACTGTGAGTAGTACCAGTAATATTAACAGACATATCTTTAGCAGTTACATCAAAGTTTGCTTGCGGAGCCAATTCATTCCAATTGTAGTTATTTGGATCAAGAGCTTTAATATTGTTGATTCCTTGCTCAGTTAAAACAACCTTATAAATACCTTTATTAAGAACCTTTTGATTTGGAGCAAAAGCAATATCGCCTTGTTTCAAGGTATAAGTTAAGGTTTGACCATTATTAGTTGTAATCTTGATACTATAATGTCCAGAAGTTAAATCATTATCGTTATATTGGCTTCCTTTGTAAGTTTTACTTTCACTACCGCTTAATTGATAGTTAGCAGTAGCTTTTTTAACTATTAAAGTTGCTTGACTATTATCATAATTATATTCATATTGTTCAGCATCTATAGCACGAATATTAGCCAAACCTTCATCAGAGAGTTGTAACTTATAAAAACCGGCATTAATATGATTAGAATTCATGAACTTTAAGTCACTTGGCTTTAAATTATAAATCTTACCATTGCTCAAAGTCACAGTAATCCCTTTAACAGTTCCATCATCATTAGTTGGAATTGTAGCTTGGCTGCCATTATAAATGACACTACTTTCTCCATTTAAAGTAATCATAGCTTGGGCCTTTTCAATATTATAGTGACCTTCACCACTTGATACCCAATTATAGTTACTATTAGCTGAGATAGCATTTTTAATCTTTCCCAAACCATTTTCATTAAGTTTTACATAGTAATGACCAACTGCTGTTGGAATAGTAATAATGTTACCTTGAGCGTTTACCAAAACATAATCCTGAGCTGTTAACTTAACTGAACTAGGAACAGTAATTGAGAGATTATTATTAGTCGAAATTTTTTGATTAAATCTAGTTGGATCAATTGCTACTTGATTACCTGTCCAAGACATAGTCTGTTCACCAGTAGTATTGATAATAGCTTGAGCTTTTTCAATAATAAAAGTATATTTTCCAGATTTAGTAAAGATATAGTTGTGATTATGACTAGCTAACTCTGTTAAAGCAGTATCTGTCAAAGTTAAAGTATATGTACCTGCATTTACTGGATTCGGTTTTAATACTTGTCCCTGAGAATCACTCCACTCAAAGGCATTTGCTGTTAAATTATCAATAACAATATTTGCTCCTTGTGTTGGCACTCCCGTGAGAATAGCATTTCCATCTTTCCCTACTGTAACGCTCGGCTTAACTTCAGTACCGTTATAAATCTTAAAACCATCCCCGTGAAGATCAATATTAATACTTGCTGGAATAATCTTATACTCACCATTTACATTATAATTATCAGCCCATGAAATATTATTTACATTTTGACTAATAATTTTATCCAGTCCTAATTTAGTTAAACGTACTCGATAGCTACCTACATCAACAGGAGCAGTGGAAGTCCAAGTTCCACTTACATTAAATTCAAAATCTCCTTTAGTCAAAGTTATATCATTTACACCTGGAGCAGAAATGGTAACTTTTGGTGAGTATTGACTAATTGGAGTACCATCATAAGTTTTAGAAGCCGAACCATTAATTGAAACTGTAGGAAGAGCCTTATTAATAATTAATTTTGCATTTTGGCTAATATTTGGCTTTCCGTTAATTAACCAGTTATAATTTCCATTCCCCAGACTCGTTATATGACTAATACCTTCATTAGTTAATTGAATTTCGTAAGTTCCAGCATTTTTCAGTGTTACAACTTGGCCATTTTGAATAAATTGGTAATCACCACTTTGTAAACTATAAGTTAGTTCAGGGTTAGCTTGAATTATAACTTTGATATTATCACTAGATACATTAGTTATATCTTGGTTATTATAAGTAACTTCTTCTAAACCAGTAAGGGTAATAGAAGCTGGAGCAGGAATAATATTATAAATTACATATGAGGTCTTAGGATCATATTTAAAAGTAAAATCAGGTGCAGCATTCTTCAGCTTGTTCAATCCATTTTGGTTCAAGATGATATGGTAACTTCCAACATTAGTTGGAACCGCAATAGGTTCTCCTTCATCATTTGCAAATGAATAATCACTAGTATCAAACTTAACATTTTTAACAGCATCTGGAATAATTATATGACTATCTGCTGGAGTGATTAAATCTGTAATATCATCAGGAATTATAGCTCCTTGGCCATTATAAACTTGATTAATTTCTTGATGATTAATTGTAACATCAGCAGAGTTTTTTACATAATTAATAGAAACATTCGAATTCTTAGTTGTGCTAGTTACAACTACTTCTGGAATTGTTGAGGATTCTGAACCATCAATTATGATATATGGAGTGTAACCTGTAACAACGGGGATATTGCCGTCATAGTTTGACCATATTCCAGTTGACCAGCCTCCAAATATAACTCCAGTATCATCAGAATTTACATATGGGCTTCTATTTAATGTTACTGCTTGGGTACTTGTAGTTGACGTACTCTCTGGATAGTTAACCGTAATTTTACGAGTAATTGTCTTTTGAAGAATGTTATTTGATACATAATAGGTTGTAATATTATTACGCATATAAACAATTCCAGTATCCGAAGTAAAAATAGTGTTGGAATTAAGATTCGGATTGCCTAGCATACTAGTATCAAATTTCCCATCTTGACCAAGATAAACATGTGTATATCCAGCTCTAATAGGAAGATTTACGCCCCATGAAGATGATGGAGTTTCTGGCATCTTCCAATGAGTTCCAGAAATAATGTGAAATCCTGGTGTATCCTTATCTCCAGCATCCTGATTCCACTTCCAATCACCATAGGTAACTTGACCAGTATTTTCATCATAATTAATTGCTTTTTTATTATAGAAAACTTCAATTTGTTCTGATGGAATTAAGTCTCCTGTAGCCTGACCTTGATCATTAACAATCTTGTAGTTTTCAGTAATTGTTCTTGTTTGTGTTTCAATAGGTAAGTACCAAACAGTATGAACAGGACGTGCCTCATAAGTATCTGCAGTTGGAGTATAAGCAGTAGAATTACCATTAATATCTGAAGTACCCTTATTTACATAGGTAGGAAAAGCAAATGCATTTGTTGGAACAGTGCTTTGACTAGTCTTAGTCCAAGCAGTAAATCCATCAAGAGTTGGTACATCTGCAACTACTGGATTCCATGTAGTTGGCAAGCTAGTCCATTTACCTGAAACAACTTTATAACCATTGCTATAACCATCATTACTCTTAGTACTGTCCCATTGCCAATTTCCATAAGTAATATTTCCAGTAACCAAATCTTTAATAGCACTGCGAGTGTAAAATACATCTAAAACCGCTGATTCAGTAGCTTTACTATTTCTTGTATGAATAATATTACCTTGATTATCTCTGACATCTGTTCCATATACATAGTTAACAGTTGCTGTACGAGTTTGCTGAATTTCAGCTTGAGTAGGATCAGTAATTTTTTCGGTTTTATGAATTAAATAGACATTTGCATACTGAATTCCATTCTCATCTTGCTCATTGACTATTTTATAAGTTAATGTTGTATTACTTATTCCACTTTGATTAGGTTTTAATTCATAATTTTCAGGGATAGATAAGTTAAATGTTACATCACTACCAATTTCGCCAATTTTAAAACCATCAGCAATAGAAACTAGCTTATCATTTTCATCGCTATCTAAATATCTAACTTTTACTTCACGTTGATTTTTACTTAATGCTGCTGTATTTAAGACTGCATCAATAGTAGCAGTACTTCCACCTGGTAAAGTAATTTTTATTTGAGTAGTTTTAGTCTGACCTGGCGCATCCATGGTAATCTTACCATCTTTGGCATCTCCACCAACAAATTCAAAAGTAGTGCCTTTTGGCCAATCAGCACTCGTTGGATTAGTTCCATATGTTAATTGTTTTAAATATGCATCTTTTAACTCATTTGCAGTATAACTTTGTGGACCATTAGAAATATCAACAGTCTTTTCAATATTTTTTGGAATATTAATACTATAAATATCAACTGGCATATTTACCCATTGTGTTGGTGAATAGGTAATATTAGTGCCACCACTTCCCCAACCAAACTGATTCCTTGATAGGTTAGGGTTATATTTTTGCAGCAAAGTTGATAAATCACTCTTTGGCATGACTGAATTTGCAGAAAAGATATCAGGGATAAAGCCATTAGCAGTGTCGCTGCCTTCACCATAAGTCAAATTAAGATCAGTTGTATATTTTCCAAGGCTAGGAAGTCCAGCTATTATATACATTGGATTTGTAGAAACTTTACTAAATTTGAAAGCAGTTAGTGAAGTTGTTTGTCCATTGGCTAAAACAATTTTAGAAAATGCATCAGCTAGCTCCTTATCGTTCATATTATTCAATTGCTTGATAATATCTTGTTTTATCACAACTGGATTATTTTGATTAGGGTCTTTAAAGATATATATTGGATTATGAGTGGGACTGTCGATCCAGTTAAGTTTTACTGGTAAAGCTGGTGAATCAGTCAAAATCTGTGGAGTTGATGAGGTAGTAACTAATCGAACTGTAATTTCTTGAACGGGATTATCAACCGTTCCAAAATTCCTCGTTCCAGATGATACGTACAGATTGCCACCCAAAGCAAAATATTTCAAAAAGTCCTTGTAAAAGTAGCGTCCAATACCACTGCCACCGCTACTTAAGCTATCATAATTTTTAGAAAACCATGGCCATTGAAATTCAACAGTATTACTGCTAGCAGCACTAGCCGTAGTTATTTTTTGAACATTTATAACAGGCTTTTCAGAAATGGGCTCCAATGTTTGTACTAAATACGGTACCTTTACCTCGTATGGTGAACCGATAACAGTCATACCATCTGCATTCCCGTTATCTGTAACTTCTACCGTCAAATCATGAAAACCAATGGTTGAGGTATCTGGATTGCCAACAATTTTAGCAGATAACGCTACTCCCATACTATCATGGCTTGGAATAATTGAATTAGTAGCATTATTATTAAAAATTGCTGTATTGTTAATATCTAGTGCGTCAAGGCTGATTTTATCGCCAACTTTAGGTACATACAAAAATCCAGTTTGATTTTGATTGGCTTGCAAGTTAGCATTAGCTGCAACACGCGCAACACCTATAAAGTAGGCAGTTACGCTTTTTTTCTTTTGGTCAGGATAAGTAACAACAATATTACCACTAAGTTGCCCGCCAGAAGTTATATCATCATCGGTGATAGTTGTAGGTCCATCCCAAGATATCTTACCTCCAGCAGCTTTAATTGCATCACTATTAGTTAAAAATTTGGATGCAATTTCACCCATATCGCTTCCTTGAACAACATATCCAGCATATGCATTTTGATTAAATGCGCTATTGAGCTCTGGAGTAGGTAACTCTGTTGCTGTTTTTGATTCTTTTAAACTTTTAGTTAAGTCTTTTGAATTAGCTGCCAAAGTTGGCTTTACATTTAAATCATTAGTACTAATATCATTAGCTTTATTGGGAGCTTTTTCAATAGCTTCTTTATGTTGAGTATTGTTAGAAGGTACAGCTGTTTTTATATCTTTTTGAGAAGTTGTATTTTTAGTTTCTTGAGAAAGCTTTTGAGAGTCAGATTTAAGATTGGTAGTTTTAGTGTTATCAACATGCTGTTTATTTTCAGTATCATGTTGAGGAACATTTTCTTTTACTAAATTTGTATTTGTTTTACTCTTTGTATTACCAGTAGCATCTGTACTAGTTTTTTTATCATCTGTAGCTTTACTTTTTTGGGTTTGTGTACTATCAGAAGAATTAAGTGATACTTCTTTTTTCTGTAGTGTTTGATTAGCTGCAGTTGTATCTTCTTCAGTTTCAGGAGATGCAGATGCATTATCATCTGCATGAACAACCTGATTACTATTCATTGTTAAAAACAAAGTAGACAATAATACTGAACAAGTTCCTACAGTTAATTTTCGAATACTAAATCTTTGTTTAGTATCACAATTCTTTTTACTATATACCATCTTTCTCATCCTTTTATATTTTAAAGATTTACCTAATCTTGCTTTCATATCTTTGAATATTGATACATATATTATAGTTCTTTTAAGAATAAATCGAAAAAATATTGTCCTTATTTTTCAGGAATTATATAAAGTGTATTAAATTACACTTGACCACAAAATTAAATATTTGCTTAAATTAATTAACTTTATATCAATTTTTTAATTCAACCTATATTATATAATGTTAATTTATAAAAATATAAATTATTTTATATTTTTTGCATATTATACATATTTAACATTAAAAGGTACTGATATTTATTATAAATTATAATACTTTATATACATAAATTAGTAATTTTAGTATCATTTCTGTAATTTACACTTGTTATTTTTTATATAACTGCTATAATGAATATTGAAATCATTTGATTTCAGCTTTCTTATTCAATCTCTAAGTGCTTTCTCATCACTTAGTTATATTACATATCATTACAAAAGAGACTTGACTCATTTTATTACTTTTGGAGTCAAGTCTTTTTTTACTTTTTAAATTTACTAAATATTTTTTATTGACTAAATTTAAAAAGGGAGTATAGTTAAAATCACCAACAAAATATTAAGCAGCTTTGATAAGGAAAGTAAGTAAAATAGCAGGGATACAGAGAGGTTCTGTTTGCTGAGAAGAATCAACTAAAATTTTACTAAAAATCACCTTTGAGCAAAATTACGATTAAAAGTAATTTGGGGACAGCCCCTTATAGCGACGGCGTATCGTCATTGACTGTACGTTTTTTAAGATTAGTTTTTAAGTATAGACGCTCCTAGCGTGTTTCATACTTTTGTATCTTGCTGCATTGGATTTTAGATTGGAGGAACATTATGAAATCAAAATCCAAATTAATGCCTGCTTTATTAGTAGGAGTCAGCATGTCATTTACAGCTTGTTCAAAGCCAAAATCGACTTCACTTGAGCATGTTCATTTTCAGCAAGAAACAGTTAAAAAGCCAATTAAAAAAGGCGGTACACTAACCGTCGCATTAGAAAACAACTCGCCTTTTACTGGAATTTTCTTAGAAGAGCTTCAAGACACCCAACCAGACGAAGAAGCGTCTGCTCCTGGTGAGGAAGGATTATTTTATGCAGATAATAATTATAAAATCACGAACAAGGGTCCCGCCGTATTAAAACTTAATCGAAAAAACAAAACAGCCACAATTAAGCTCAAAAAGAATGTCCGCTGGTCCGATGGTAAACCAGTTACTGCCCAAGACATGTATTATTCTTATGAAATTTTAGGAAGTCCGAAAGTTTCCACAACTCAGTATACTTCTTCCCTCGAAAACATTGTCGGTCTGCATTCTTACCATGTTGGTAAGAGTAAAAAAATCTCAGGAATAACCATGCCAGACGGTAGAAATGGTCGCACACTAGTATTACATTTTAAGCAAATGAATCCAGCAATGCTTCAACATGATAACGGCTTTTTCTGGGAATATGCTGCTCCTTACCATTATCTTAAAGATATTCCTATGGATAAACTTATCTCAAGTGATAAGGTCCGTAAATATCCCCTGTTCTTCGGTCCTTATAAAATGGATAAAACTGTTCGTGGTCAATCTACAACTTGGTCACGTAATCCATACTACTGGCAAGGACAGCCCAACTTTAAACACATTGAAATGACAACTGTTTCAGTTTCAAGCGCTTCGCAAGCTATTAAGAGCAGAAAGTTTGATATCGCAGGTGTACTTTCAGAACAATTTGAAGATGTTAAAAATACTAAGGGTGTCAATTTTATCGGTAGAAAAACTCCATTTTATGATTATCTTGGCTTCCGCGTAGGCAAATGGGATAACAAATTGGGAAAAAATGTTCAAACTCCTCATAACAAAATGGATAATGTTTCCCTTAGAAAAGCCATGCTATATGCAATGAATGTTGATGCTGTTAATAAAAGATTTTATCATGGATTGCGTTATCGTCTGACCACTCTTATCCCTAGTCAGTTTGGCGTATATCATGACAAATCTATCTCGGGTTATCCTCATGACTTAAAAAAGGCCAATCAACTTTTAGATAAAGCTGGCTATAAAAAACGCCCGGGTGCTTCTTACCGCTCTCAGCCTAACGGTAAGAAACTCGTTATCAACTTAGCAGTACGCGATACTCAACAAAACGTTGAAGCTATCTGGACAAATTATATCCAGCAGTGGAAAAAGGTCGGCTTAGATGTAAAGTTTGTTAATGGTCGACCAATGGAATTTAATAATTGGGTAGAATCTATCAAGGCCAGTGATCCTAAAATTGATGTTTTTGAAGGTAGCTGGGATCCATCAGGTGACCCTTCGCCAAGTGTGTTTTATGGTGAAAAAATGCCTTATAATTTCTCTAGATTCACTTCACCAACCAATACCCAGCTTCTTGATGATATCGATTCTACAAAATCATTCAATAAAAACTATCGTATTCAAAAATTATACCAATGGCAAAAATGGATGTACAATCATGCCTATGTTGCTCCACTTAGTGGCTCATATTCAATTACTGCTGTTAATTCTAATGTGTCAAATTGGTCGAAACAGCCTTCAGCTAATAATTGGTATGAGGCCGGCTTTAGTAAATAATTTTGAATATAGCTCCTAAAATAGGAACCGGGAATGTACAAATTGTACACTCCCGGTTTTTTTAATTATTTTACTAATTTCAAAATTATATCAAAATGAATCATTTCATCTTTATAAGTAACACTAATCTTGCCATTAAATGCATGTACAATATCTCTCGCCATTGCTAAGCCAATTCCATACCCAGATTTCTTATTATTGTGAGATTCATCTTCTCGATAAAATCTATCAAAGAATGTTTCATAATTAATGTTCTTATTATCTTTAAAACTATTGCTTACTCTTAACACTGCAGTTTGAGAAAAACGTCCTTTATGTAGCTTTACTTTAACAGTCCCTTTTTCCGTGCAATACTTATGCGCATTATCTAATAAGATATTTATAACTTCTATTAATGATTGTTTTTCAGCCATTACATATAGGCCTGATTGAACGGCAACTTGATAAGTCTTTGCATCATTTTTCATCACCGAAGAAAAACTTTTTGCAACTTCTTCTACTACTTCAGATAAATTAACTTTAGATAGTGCTAAATCACCTGTTTCACCAAGGCGAGCCATGGAAATAAGTCGATTAATAAGTTCTGTTAATCGCATAGTTTGCTGTTTTGTGCTTTTAGTCCATTCAGATTCATTGCCCATCATTTCTTCCATTTCAGTATTAGCAGAAATAATAGCAAGCGGTGTTTTCAATTCATGGCCTGCATTCGTAATGAATTGTTGCTGTTTTTGATATGCACGAACAACTGGCTGAATCGCCCTTCTAGATAAAATTACTAAAATTATCGCAAAAAATAATAATGCTCCTAATGTAAGTAAACTTGCCAATCTAAAAAGATTCCAGCTTCGATCATAAATTAAAGAAGTATTTAAAAAAACAACCATTTTTTTGCTATTAGCATGAGTTATTACTTCGTATGAATAAGTATTACCGGCTAAAATTGTTATCCCCTTGATTTGTCTTTTATTAAGAGCGTGCTGTGCAACTTTTAAGATTTTTTCTTGGCTAACTCCATAGACCTTACTATTTTGCCAATTTAAAATTTTTAATTTATTATTTTTATCAACAGCGACTGAAAAATAACGATATTGATATATAGAATCTGGATTAGATTGATTATTTATCAATGCGTTGAAAGGAGTTTGACTTTGCTCAAATTCATGTGAATCATGTGGAGTTAGTTGTCCATTGTTACGCACCAATATGTTCATTACTCTACTAACTTCACCATGGGCTCTACTAAAGTCTGCTCCAATCATTAATCCAACCGTTGTAAACAGCACAAGTGCTAACGATGCAATTGATATAATAATAAACTGTAAACGGAACTTTTGAATAATTTTATTCATTTTTACCACCTAAAAAATTAACTTAAAGCTACTACCTTTATCACCCTCAATTTTTACAGAGCTTTGAATATTAAGTAATTTTTGGCGCAAATAAGAAATATATAGCCACACCACCTGACTATTAGCATCGGAATCATTTTTCCAAACATGATTTAAAATATCTTCTGTTGGAATTTCTTTTTCTTTATTTAATATAAGATAATTTAATAATTCAGTCTCTTTATTAGATAAACGAATTGAATTTTGACTAATTAATTCTTGTTCCTCTGTATTCAAAATGATGTCCCCATATTTAAGCTCACTTGTTGAATAATCATTGTCACGACGTTCACGAGATTTTAATCGAGCAATCAATTCTTTTAGTGAAAAAGGCTTAGTTAAATAATCATCAGCACCTGATTCAAGACCCGTTACTTTATCATCAACTTCTGCTTTCGCAGTGAGCATCATAACATAAGTTTTATCACCCATTGCACGAATTTCTTTAAGTGCTTGTATCCCATCCATTATCGGCATCATAATATCCAAAATGATAACGTCATAAGCATTATTTTTTACTTTATCAACGGCTTCTTTTCCATTAAAAACAGCTTCAACTTCATAACCATTAGTTTCTATTGCCATCTTTACCACTCGAGAAAGCTGTGGTTCATCTTCTGCCAGTAAAATCTTCATTAATTATCTTCCTTTATCATTTTTCTAATTGTTTGCATACTTACATCACAAGATGCTAATTCATCGGCTACTCGTTTTAATTCACGACTAACTAACTCTGGATTTTTAACTTCATGCTTATACTTCATTTCATGTTCTAAACTAGCCCAAGTATCCATTGCAATTGTTCTTAATTGAATTTCTACATAATAATGCCCCGGCACATTTCCATCTATATCAACATCTGGAACAGTTATATCTACAATTAAATGGTACGAACGATAACCATTTGTTTTTGCATTTGTAATGTAGTCCTTCTTCTTAACAATCTTGATATCTGACATTTCATTAATTTTTTGAATACATAAATAAATATCGTCAATAAAATTACAAATAATTCTTAATCCTATACTATCCCGATTTTCTCTTAGAGCAGAATAAGGAGTTAGAGGGAGTTTTTTACGTAAACATTTTTCTGTCATACTTTTTTCGGTTTTAACTCTACCATTTAAATGTTCAAATAAACTATCTCCAGTTTTTAGTTGTTGATCTTTATTTAAGTTTTCAAACCTTGTCATTAACTCTTGTAATATTTTTTGCAGGGTTGGTGTATATTCACCATAAATACTCATAATCTCACCTTTTTCTTGTTGGTATTCTGTCATATTATTTTGAATATTCTGTGAAAATTCATTAAGTTTTTTCTATATCTATTTCAACTTAATATTTTAGCAAAAATATTAAGTTATAATTATTGCTTAAATAATTCATTTAATAAAAACGCACTATTGTAATCGCTACCATAAAAATAGTCAAATATTTTGACTTATAAATAACAAAAAAATTGAAAAAGTCATAGATTTTTATGCATTTTGCTTGCTTTGTATGGTACAATAACTACTGAAATAATTGTAATCACATTTTTGGTAACAGTTGAGCTGGACCGATGTTTGGTAACAATTTTCTCCTAAAATGAGATTGTTTTTTATAAAAAAACACTGTAAATTTGTATTCGATGAGATTTTCTAGTTATATTTGATAGATTCAAATAACCTAGACTTTGACTCTGACTAGCAAATTTTAATGAAATCTTTTTTCGAACATCTTTATCTGTTAGATATAGCCTGATAGAACTGGTGAAGTAGTAATAAGATTTGATTATGTCTGATTTTTTATCAATTATGATCTCACATAACAGAAAATCAGAACATACTAAAAATACGATAGAATCAGAGGGATTAGATTCTATCGTATTTTTAATTATATAAGGAGGAAAAATGTCAGCAGAATTTATTAGTATATTTTTATTAGCTTTTATTGTAAGTTTAGTAACAACTTTATTTTATCGCTTCCAAAAAAGACTCAATCAACTTGCTCTCTCTGCTATTCCGTTATCTTATAAGAGTAAGACCATTTTCTTTAATTATGAAAAACTTGAATCCATAAGCTTTGGATGGCTATTAGGATTATTAGCGTATAAATATTTAGTGGGTCCTTGGATAATAATCCCAGAAGAATGGCTTAATCGACAAATCTCAATTTCAATATATTTAGCTGGTTTTTTCATGATTTTTGAATATATTTTATTCTTTTATCTGAAGCGAGCCGATGAAAAACAAAATTCATAATAAAAAGCTTGTAGTTTTCAACTTTAAAATTGAAGACTACAAGTTTTTTTAATTATAAAGCTTATTTTTGGAATTTGGTCTTTGAAAGCTTAAGATAGAGTTAGAAAAGAAGGTGTCTAAATTATGGATTTATCACAACTTATAACTAAAAATTTACCCGTTTATAATAAGGGAAAAGTCGCATCTTATATTCCGATGCTTGCCCAAGTCGATCCTAAACAACTTGGGGTAACTTTATTTAATTTAAAAAGTAATCAAGTTAATTCAGCAGGAGACTATGATGTACGGTTTGCAATTGAAAGTATTTCCAAAGTTATTACTCTTTTATGGGCAATTAAAAAATTAGGCATGACTGAGGTCTTCAAGCATGTAAGTTCTAGACAAACTGGTTTTGCATTTAACTCTATACTGAATATGGAAATCGAGAACACTAATGTACCTCTCAATCCTTTTGTAAATGCTGGTGCTATTTTAACGACATCTTTAATTGCAAAAGATACAGCTTTTGACGATATTTTAAATTTTGCTCAAAAAATTTGTAATGATTCTCAAATATACTTAGATGAAGAAATTTTTAATTCTGAAAAATCAACGGGAGATTTAGACAGATCCTTGGCTTACTATATGAAATCTAAAAATATGATAAAAAATGATATTACCTTAAGTTTGGATATTTATTTTAAACAATGCTCAATGATGGTAACCACTAAAAGTTTAGCAAATTTAGGTGCTCTTTTAGCAAACGATGGTATTGCCCCTTGGAATAATCATAGACTTATTTCAAGTAATGCGGCTACTTGTGTTAAGTCATTAATGATGACAACTGGTCTTTATAACCAGTCTGGTATTTGTTCAAGGTTAATCGGTGTTCCTACTAAAAGTGGTGTTGGTGGGGGACTTGTTTGTGCATCTCCTGAAAAATATGGCATTGGTATTTTTAGTCCAGCACTCAATAAAGATGGTAATAGTATTGCCGGCTTAGCTTTATTAAAAGATATAGCTAAGGAGTTGAAAATAAATATTTTTAGATGATAATTTTTTAGCTTAATATCAAATTTTAATGTTCTTGTACTTGATCAGGGTGAGCCTTTTCCCATCTATGTTCAAAAATAAAGTAAATCGTAATAAGTGCAAAACAAATAGCAGGAACAATAAACGCAAGTTGCATAGAACCAGATAAATCTGATACACGACCCATAATAATTGGAACCAATGCGCCACCAATTAGGGACATAACCATAAAGGCACCACCAGTTTCTGTATATTTCTTTTCATGAATTTGATCAAGACCATGTGCATAAATGGTAGGCCAAAATGGACCAAAGAAGAAATCAGTAGCTACTGCACCCCAAATTGCTGCAGGATGATGATATACAATAGTAAATATAAGAGCAGCAGTTCCAAGTAATCCATACCATACCATAACTTTAGTAATAGAAAATTTATGCATCAACCATGTAGCTAAAATTTTACCAGCAAACCAAACCATATATCCAATTACCATGTAATTAGTAGCTTCATGGTCACTTATTCCTGGTATTATTCGCAAAGCAAATCTAATAGTAAATGACCACACGCAAGTTTGCATTCCAGCATATAGGAATTGGGCTCCAACAGATTTCATAAATCTTCCATTATGAAGCAAATAACTAATTGATTCTTTAGTAGAAGGTTCTTTCCCATTTTTTGATGTACTTGGAGTAGCCTTAGATAAAGGCATCTTTGTCACCGCAATTAAAGCAAATAAAATTATTAATACAATTAAAATATATTTATATGGTTGTAAAGTTAATTGTAAAACTTCCTTATTATATGCAAGTTTTTGCACTGACGAAAGTCCTTTAACTTCATCAGCCATATTTCCATGACCTGCAAATACTAAATATTTACCTAATAAAATTCCTCCAGCATCTCCAAAAGGAATCAACATTTGTGATAAGTTTATTCTTAAGTTAGAACTACTTTTTGGTCCCATCATTGTAGAATAAGTATCACATGACGTTTCTAAAAAACTTAATCCAATTGCAATTATAAATACCGCAACTAGAAACATTCCGTAAGTTGCCATATGAGAAGCAGGGAAAAACATCCCACATCCAATTATAAAGAAAGTTAATCCAGTTAATATAGCAAATTTATATGTATTTTTTCTAATAATTGTAGCGGCTGGAATTGCCAACAAAAAATATCCGCCATAAAAAGCAAACTGTACAAAAGCGGTAGCAGTATCACTAAGTGAAAATACTGTTTTAAATTGTGTAATTAAAATATCATTTAGCGAAGCTGCCATTCCCCACATTGGAAAAATTAATGAAACTAGTATATATTGCCAAACAGGTGTTTTGTTTAAGTAACCATCAGAATATTGTACCCAAGGCAATTTTTTTGTACTATTTTTTACCGTACTTGTATTGAGATTATTTGGATTATCCATAGAAATACTCTTTCTAGTTATTGAAAATGAATGATACTAACTAAAAAAATATAATTATAAATTATACATTCACTTCTACAACTTAATTATGCTGTTACAAGTTCTTTTATTCCTAGTTTTTCTTTAAGTTTTGCAAATTCATTTGCACTAGGATAAGAAGTCTGACTGCCCCTTCTAGTTACAGTAACAGCCGCATAAGCATTAGCATGTTTTAAAGCATCAGAAATATTATCTCCGTGAGAATAATAATGAACAAACGCACCTACAAATGAGTCACCAGCTCCAATTGAATCAATAGCCTCAACCTTATAAGATGGAATCAATTGTTCTTCATTCTTACTTACCCAAAGCGCACCGCGAGAACCAATAGTAACTATTACATTCTTAACACCTAAATCAACTAATTTATGTGCTGCTTTCGTAATTTGGTTTAATGTTTTTATAGGCATATGAGTTAATCGTCCAAGTTCAGTTTCATTAGGAGAATAGAATTCACACATAGCTACATGTTCTATATCAATATGATCATTGGCTGGTGCAGGATTTAACATGACTGGCACACCATATCCATTGGCAATTTCAATAGCTTTATAATCTGTCTCTAATGAAATTTCTTGTTGTAAAACAATTATCTTAGAATCTTTTATAATGTTACGATAATTCTCTAGAACTTCGGGAGTTAGTTCACTATTGGCACCTTGAACAATAATAATACTATTCATATTACCTTGAATAAAACATGGAGCAACTCCATTGCTTTCTTTTCCAATACTTACTCCAGAAACATCAATACCGCTTTCTTTAAAGTGCTTTAAATATTCTCGTCCTAACATATCTGAGCCAACTTTTGAAATCATAGCAACTTTAGATCCTAATTGAGCTGCAGCATATGCTTGATTAGCTCCCTTACCCCCATAAGCCATATGAAATTTAGGAGCTGCCACTGTTTCACCTAATTCTGGCATCCTATCTATATTCGTAGACAATTCAATCATATTAGAACCAATAACTGTTACATCATATGTCATAATAGTTCACCCTCTTTTTCATTATTTCTCCAAACCTGTAACTACATGAAATTCTTTTTCTTCACCAGGCTTTAACATAATTAGAGTTCCAGCCTTTCTAGCTGCATTTCGTCCTTCTGGTGTTGAAGTTCCTGGTAAAGCAAATGCACATACTTGCTGATCAGCATTATACAAAATCCAACGTGTAACTATTGGCAAATTTTTGGTATCAAATTTAGTCATAAAATTATGACCATTTCCTAAATCCATCTTAAATTCTGCTTCTTCAACATAATCTCTTAAGTCGCTAGAAAAGAATACTATTTCGGGATTATAATGACTAGAATTATCTAACTTATCAATAAGCTTTCCACTTTTTTCAAGTTTATGAGTAAATTCCGTCCATTCTGGAGTTGGATGTACATGAGCTGGAATCGATGTTCTTAACTTGAAAGCTTTATCAGGAATATTTGAAGTTAAAGTTGCATTTTTAATATATGCATAACAAAGATGACACATATACTGCAGTGTCATTGGAGCACAACCAGATAAATTTTTAACATGTTGTCGAATATCAAATAATCCACTATCTTTATGCATCGTCACAGATGGATGTGCTATATAATGATCACCAAAGCCTTTAATATATTCATAATCACTATTAATTGCAATACTATTGTCAGAAACTTCTAGCCATGAATGATCCATTTTAGCTGTAGCAAATTCACCATGCTGAACATGTGTATCATTCTTAGCAGGATTCCCATTACCTAGTAAACCAGACGTAAATTCAAACGCACCATATGTATCAGCAATTTGATTACCATAATGAGGCTGTTTAAATCCATCTTTTTCTTTTAATTTAATGCCATCAAATACTGCATCCCATATAATTAATCCATAAAAAGGTAAAACTGTTAGATATCCTTTACTATTTATAATCTTTAATGCTTCAACACCGGATTCATAGATAAAAGTTTCTACTTTAAAATTATCATCACGATATAATTCAAACTTTGCTTTTGAGAACATTTCATGACTTAAGTTTATTTTTTTCATAGTATCTGCACTTTCTATTTATTCCTTACCGATAATTGCCATACTGTGACTTACTCCAAGTCTTGTTGCACCTGCATTTATCATAGCTTTCGCATCCTGTGCTGTATGGATACCACCTGATGCCTTAACAGCAGTGTTAGTTCCTTCAACAGCCTTTGACATCAACTTAATACCATGCACTGTAGCTCCTTCAGTAGAAAATCCCGTCGAACTCTTTACAAAATCTGCTCCAGTTTTAGCTACTATTTTTGAAGCCTTAACAATTTCATCATCTGTTAGTAAACAAGTTTCAATAATTACTTTTACAAGCTTTCCTGATTTATGCCCAACATCAACAACTTCTTGAATATCTTTTTCAACATTACCATAATGACCTGACTTCATTTCGCCGATGTTCATCACCATATCAATTTCATCTACTCCATTTGAAATAGCATCCTCAGCTTCTGCAACTTTAGTATTAGTTGTATTAGCCCCTAAAGGAAATCCAATTACACAAGCTGTAGCTACATCCGTATCTTTTAAAGCTTGGTGGACTTTTTCTACCCAATATGGATTTACCATTACAGTATGAAAGTTATTATCAATTGCTTGTTGAATAACTTCATCAACTTGGTCTTCAGTAGCATCTGGTGCTAAAAGTGTATGATCAATATATTTATTAAATTCCATGATTATCCTCCTACAACGTTGTTAGTTGTAAACATCTTTTATTTTGAATGCGCTTTCATAATAATCTTTAATTTTACATTTGTAAAGCAATATACTGAAATAATGTAAAACAGTTATTTATTGTAAACATAAAATATAGTCATGCAAAATAACCATCTTAAAAGTAAATGCTAATATTTACTTTTAAAATTATCTGTTATATGCTTAACATCAAGGAGTGAGCAACTTTACAATTAAAATTGTTTTTAATAGTACTAAATACTTATGAATTTTACATTTGTAAAACTTACAAAGCACAATTGTAAAATAGCAAATTTTATATAAGGAGTTTAAAATGAATACTGAAAAAGAAAAAACAAACGACGAACATTTAAAACAAGCTTTGAAAGTTAGCCGTTTATATTACATTGATAATGTAAGTCAAACAGAAATTGCAAAAAAGTTGAAAATTTCACGTCCAACAGTTTCACGCTTACTACAATTAGCCCATGACGCTAATATTATCCATATAACCATTAATGATCCTTTTGAAAATAAATCGGATTTACCAAACCAATTAATGAAAAAATATAACCTAAAAAAGGTTATAATTGCTGATCAAGTTGGTAATTTATATAAAAGTATATTGAATCAGCTTGGCAAACTTAGTGCCGAATATCTTAATTCAATTATTCAAGATAATGACATTGTTGGTTTAACATGGGGACAAACAATGGCAGCTGTAGCAGAAAACCTGCAATCAACCTCTAAACAAAACATTCAAACTGTATATTTAAAGGGAACCGTCTCAAATTCAAAACACAATAATTATTCCAGCATTATCACTAATAAATTCAATGCAGCTTTTCACACTCAAACTGAAATCCTACCTGTTCCTGTAATATTTGATAATGCAGAAACAAGAAACTTAGTTTTACAAGATCAATTTATTAAAGAAATCACTATAAAAGGAGAAGCTGCTCAAATAGCTTTGTTTACTGTAGGAACCACTCAAGCAAATGCTTTATTATTTAAACTTGGTTATTTAGATCCTGAACAAATTGATTTTCTTAAGAAAAATGCTGTAGGCGATATATTATCACAATTTATCACTCAAGATGGCAAAATCGCTGATGCGGATTTGAATAAACGAACCGTTTCTTTGCCGTTAAACAAGTTAAAAGAAAAAAGATATTCTATTTTAGTTGCTGGCGGAATTGAAAAATTAAGTGCAATTCATGCATGTTTACTTGGAGGATATGCAAATGTATTAATCACTGATTTAGCTAATGCACAAAAATTAGTAAAACTATAATTATAAACTGTTATATAAAAAGCCAACCCAATTAATGAGTTGGCAAAAAATCTGTATTTTGATAAAAACAGTTCAAATTCATTCAATGATTAATAATGTCTTATATAAATACTATCAATTCTATGACCATACGTTTTATGCAAAATAACATTTGCTCTATCTTTAGTAGGAGCAATATATTCTCGTAAATTAACTAAATCAACACTCTGCCAAACAGTATCTGCACGTTTTTTGGCTTTTTCTAAAGGCTCATTTGCCCATTCATAATAAAAATTTTGGGGCTTATTTTTGTTAATTATTAATAAATGTTCAAAACGTTGCATAAACCATTTTTCAATCAATTCTTCATCAGCATCTATATAAATTGAAAAATCAAAAAAGTCACTCGTTACAACTACCCCAATTGGCGGCAGTTGTAATGTATTTATTCCTTCAATTATTAAAATATCAGGATTATTAACTTCTCCATATTTTTCTGGAACAATATCAGATAATTCTTGCGAATATAATGGATATAAAACCCTGGATTTACCATTAGTTACATCTGATAAAAAGTCACAAAGCATTTTCATATTATAACTTTCAGGAAATCCCTTTCTATCCATTATTCTTCTTTTATTTAATTCACGATTAGAATATAAAAAACCATCAGTAGTCATTAACTGAACTTTTAGGTCTGGATAACATCTTTGAAGAAGAACTTGCAACAATCTTGCGGTCGTAGACTTTCCAACTGCAACCGAACCAGAAATCCCTATAATAAATGGGTGATTAATTTTATCAATTCCAATAAAATGATCTTGTAATTTTATTAACATCTTTTTATGTTGTGCAAATAAATGCAAATATCTTACTAAAGGAATATATATTTCTCTAACATCTTCTTCATCAATAACATCCCCAATAGAAGTTATTTTTTCTAATTCATTAATATCTATATAACTTTTATTTGAAGACAACTTGGACCAATTAGCCCGCTCAACTTTAGTAAAATCATTATTCATTTTTAAGCCTCTCTACGCTTTTTTTAAAACATAATTCAACGGTGTAACAATGATTGGAACAACAACTGCAGTAAAAATTGCTTCTACTAATCCATTTATTCCTAAAGTTGAAATTAAAATCCAAAATAACGGAGTACCTTGATTGATATTACCTAAATAACTTGTTAAGCTTGCAGGATTATTTACAAAAAATAAACTTGCTAATCCAATAACTAACAAAGTATTAGTTAAGGAAGCTACTGCGCCACTAAATACATAACCTATTTTTTTAAATTTTAAATCTTCATTACTAAATTTATTAGTTATAACTCCTGCAAAAAAGCCAGATAAAATACTAGGTACTAATGAAATTATTGGATTTTGAAAAAGAAGTAAACTAACCATATCACCTGGTTGAGTATAAGCAACTATTAATCTAGTTATTCCCCAGATCAATCCAAACTCAGCTCCCATTTTAGGTCCCATTAAAGTGCCAAAAATTGCTACAGTCAAAGGAATTGTCGTAATTGCTGGAAGAGCTGGTAAGATTCTAATATATCCAATATTCGGGACAAAAGTTTGAACAATAAGTAATGCAGTAAATACTGCCATTATAGTTATTTTTACAGTTTCTTTTCTTTTCATTTTCTTCCCCTTAGTTATCAATGGAAAGCTTTTGATATTTAGAAAAATATTTCAGAAACCAATCTTTAGTATAGTCAACTATTGGTTCTTCAACTGGATTCATTGTATGACATAATGATATCTTCCATGGAAATGCTGGTTCTATTTCAAAGTTTCTTATTTGTTGATCACTATAGTTTTTTCCAATTGGAGCTGCAACTATTCCTACTAGATTAGGATCACGCTGAACTAGATTTAAAATCAAATCCCAAGATGAAGTTTGTAAAAAATATTTAGGCTTAATTCTATCACCTTTAAATTTTTTATTAAGTTGAAACGTAACCATAAAATCATCAGTTAAAGTTACTATTTTTTCTTTTTCAATTTCTTTAAAAGGAACTGAATATTTGTAATCGTTAAAACGATGCTCCTTATTAAACCATACGCGAACAGTATTTTCATAAATTAAATCTTCATAAATACCTTCAATTGTAGCTGGTGAGACAATTACAGCCAAATCTATATCTCCAAGTACTAGCATTTGTTGTAATTCATATGCACCCTTTTCAACTAGCTTTAACTGAATACCAGGATTTTCATTAATAAATGCAATTAAGGCATCATTAAATACTGTAGAAATAATTACCGGAGCAATTCCAATCCTTACAATGCCAGTGTTTTCTTCAGAAAGTTCATTAAGTTTATCAATCATTTCAGTATATTGCTGATATACCTTTTTCGATTCTTCTATCAAGGTATTACCATAACGTGTTAACCCAATAATTCTTCCTTTTTTACGATTAAAGATATTCATTCCTTGTTTAAACTCAATTTCTTTAATCGCCTTGCTAATAGCAGGTTGTGATACATGTAATATTTCAGCACTTTGAGTTAAATTATAATTATTACTTACAACTGTTAGCAAATACTTAATTTGATTGATTTCCAATTCTATTACCTCTCCATTGAATAATATAAAAGCGGTATTTAAACACTTTTAATATTTAAATACCGCTTTTCTAGGACTAATTTTTAATATTCATAATTGGCTTTTCAAAAATTCTTGAATCCATTTCTTTTAAATTCTCACTGATAATTGGTTTAAATTCCATTTGATCAAGAATATCTTTTTGCAAATCAATTCCTGGAGCAATTTCAACTAATTCAAGACCATCTTTAACTAATTTGAATACTGCACGTTCGGTTACATACCAAACTTCTTGATTGCTATCATAAGCAACTTTACCAGAGAAAGTAATTTGTTGAACATTCTTCACGAATTTCTTTACTTTACCTTCTTGAATGATATGCAATTTACCATCTTTAATTTCTTCTTTTAATCCTGCAGCAGTAAAAGTTCCAGTAAATACAATCTTAGGAGTATATTGGGTAATATCAACAAAACCACCCGTTCCAGCAATTTTAGGACCAAATTTAGAAACATTTAGGTTACCCTTTTCATCAGCTTCTGCTAATCCTAAATAAGTAATATCAAGTCCACCACCATTATAAAAGTCAAACATATATGGCTCATCAACAGTAGCCTGTGGTGCAATAGCTGTACCAAAGTTTGGACCTCCAAGTGAAGTCCCGCCAAATGTACCAGCTTCTACTGTAGTGACGATATTATCAGATAATCCTTCTTCTTTCATAACCATGGCACAATACATTGGATATTGTCCAATACCAAAATTAACGCAGTGATCAGTGTCAGGATTAAAAATAAATGCTGCTCGTCTTGCAATAACTTTCTTTTTATCAAGTGGTAAATCAAATGAATCTGCACTCTTTACGATATTAGATTTAATAATATCAGGATTATAAACAAATTCATTAGTTTGTTTTGTCATTTCTGGATTATCAGTTGGTACAACATAATCAACTAAAACACCAGGTACCTTGACCGACTTAGGATCCAAACTACCATTTCTTACAATACGTTTAACTTGAACGATTACTTTACCACCATTATTATGAGCAGCCATAGCAATTGCAGTTACATCCATTGTTAACGGCTCATCATCAAAAGTGATGTTACCATTTTCATCAGCATATGTTCCACGAAAAATCGCTACATCAGGTTTTGGGGTTTCATATGCTAAATAATCTTTTCCATGAATCTTGATTCTATTAACTAAGGTAGAATTTTTGGCAGCTTCATTTAAACGACCACCATCATTTTCTGGATCTACAAATGTTCCAAGACCGGTATGAGTAACTAAAACAGGTCTATGAGCTGCTGCATCTCTAAATAGTTGCGAAATAGTACCTTGTGGGAAATTAAAGGCTTCAAAGTCATTATCAGCAACCATTGGTGCTAACTTTGGAGCTAATGACCAAAGACCACCAACTACTCTTTTAAGCATTCCTTTTTCTGCAAAGTTTTCAACAGCTGAACCATGATTATCACCAATACCACAGCCATACCAAACATCTAAGTCTTTTGGATGACCTGTCTTTTGAAATCTTTCTTTCATATCTTCAAGAATTTCTTCAGCAACATCGGTACCCAAGCAACCATCAAGTGCTACGCAAACATCATCCTCAATGAGTTCTGCAGCTTTTTTGCTATCAATAATTTGAACTGACATCTTACTAATCCTTTCATCTAAAGACAATTGTTTCATTTTCTACTGAACTGAGTTTTAGATGAGTTTTAATATTTTTTGAGAGCAAATGAATCAATTTAGTAGATGTTAAAATTATTGTTATTATTTTATTAAAGGTTTTTCCTTTACATGTCTAAGATACCGCTTACATTTACAAAAGTGAAATTATTTTTATTTAATTAATACATAACCAAAAGTTATTATAATAAAAAAAAAAAAAACAATATAAAAACAGGTATTATAACTGTAACTCCCAGTTAACTACCTGTTTTTTAATAATCTAGCTAAAATGCAAAATTAAATGAAGTATCTTATCTACATAATTTCAATTTTTTGATCAAGAATTCTTTGTGTATCTTCCATTAAATCTTTAATAATATCTGCAGCAGGCTTTGACTCCTTAATCATACCTGCTACTTCTCCGGCCATAAAGAAACTCTTATCTGGATCATCTTCCTTAACACCAGTATATAAGCCTTTATTTAGTGCATCATTAAATTCATCTCTTGATACACCAGTCTTCTCTAGTTCAAATAATTCACCAGCTTTTTCATTAGCAATACCACGAGTAGCACCACCTTTAATAGTCGATCCTACTACGGCAGTTCCTGTATCGGTTGCATTAATAACCGCATTTCTCCAATTATCACCTACTGGACTTTCTTTAGCAATTGAGAATATGGTACCGCATTGAACACCTTCAGCACCTGCTACAAAAGCTTCTACAACTCCACGACCATCTCCAATACCGCCAGCAGCAATTAAAGGAATTGAAATTGCATCAGCAATTTGAGGCCATAATACCATAGAAGTAGTACCACCTATATGTCCACCGGCTTCCATACCTTCTACAATTACACCATCTGCACCCATTTCTTCCATCTTTTTAGCAATTTTAACATTTGGAATTACAGGTAAAACCTTAATATCGGCTTCCTTTAAATCCTTCATATATGGTTTAGGAGTTCCAGCTCCAGTAGTAACAACTTTAACTCCTTCTTCAATAATTACCTTAACAACTTCTGGAGTATTCTTGTCCATTAACATTAAATTAACAGCAAAAGGTTTATCAGTAAGCTTTCTTGCTTTTTTAATTTCTTCTCTTACTTCTTCTGGAGTTTTCCCACCAGCAGCAATAATTCCAAGACCACCACCATTTGATACAGCGGCTGCTAATTCTGCAGTTGCAACTTCTTGCATAGCACCTTGAATAACTGGATACTTAATACCTAACATTTCTGTGACACGATTCATAATTATATCTCCTTAAAATCAACTAACGTAATTTATTTAACCTATTATTTACCAATAAAGTGCTTTGGACGCTTTTCAACAAATCCAGCCATACCTTCTTTTTGATCTTCTGTGTCAAACATTTCTGCCCAAATTTGACTTTCAATATCAATTGCAACATCTAATGGCAAATCAGCACCACGATCAACTGAATACTTTGCACGAGCAACAGATAATGGCGCATTCTTCATAATTTTATGAGCAATTTCAATTGCCTTGTTCATCAACTCTTCTGGTTCAGCAATTTCATCAAATAATCCAATTCTATAAGCTTCCTTAGCATCAATCATATCGCAAGTTGCAATTAATTCTTTAGCTTTTCCACGTCCAACTACACGAGTTAAGCGTTGTGTACCACCAAAGCCCGGAATAATACCTAAGCCAGTTTCTGGTTGTCCTACTTTAGCACTGATTGCCCCAATTCTCATATCACATGAACATGCGAGTTCACAGCCACCACCTAAGGCATAACCATTAACTGCAGCGATTACAAATTGTGGTAAGTGTTCAATTTCACCAAATGATGAATGGGCAAGTTTTGAAAGTTTCAAAGCTTCTGTTACATTATCATTTTGCATCTCTTTAATATCAGCTCCTGCAACAAATGCCTTTGCCCCTGATCCTGTAATAATTACTACACGGATGTCTTCTCTTGATTTAATTTCACGTAATGCATCACCGATATCTTGCAAAGTAGCTAGATTTAAAGCATTTAATGCTTTAGGTCTATTAATTGTCAAAACAGCAATTCCATCTTCAACTTCATCTAATAAAACATTTTCGTAAGTATTGAAACTCATAATATTTTGTCCTTTCAAAAAACAACTCATCTGTTTTGCTCTCAACGCTTATTATTCTTGTGTATTTCAACACAATTAGCAAATTGATAACATTTTTTACTTTTTTGTAGTTTTTGCTGAAATCGCTTACAAATACTAGCTTGTAGACATTATGAATTTTGGTAATATTCACTATAACAAGTATAAAAATATGATAATTATTTCACAATTATTTATTTAAAACTCATGCCACAGTAAGCATAAAGTCTATCATAACTAACATAAATAACAGATATAACAATTAATTTTATTAAACTAGTAAAATTTGTGTAAACGCTTAATTTGAATATAAAATAAGTTTACTTTGAACAATATTTTAGTTAAAGGAGGTATTATTATGTCTGGAACGTGGATGTCTAGGTATATTGCTGAATTTTTTGGAACTGCTATTTTAGTAATATTAGGTAATGGTGCTGTTTCTAATTCATTTCTTAATGGAACAACTGCTAATGGAAAAGATGGTCAATCTAATGGTGGTTGGAATTTTATAGCATGGGGCTTTGGCTTCGGTGTAATGCTACCTGCAATGCTATTTGGTTCAATTTCAGGAAATCATATTAACCCAGCTATTACACTTGGAGAAGCAACTTGCGGAATTTTCCCTTGGTCTCATGTAATTCAATATATAGTGGCACAAATGTTGGGAGCAATTTTTGGTCAATTATTAGTTGTTGCTATTTATTGGATTTACTTCAAAAATACTCCAAATAGTGAGAGTAAAATTTTAGCTTGTTTTTCTACTGGAGATACTATGGGTAGTAAATGGAACGGGTTCATTAGTGAATTAATTGATACAGCTATCTTAGGCTTTATAGCTATGGGACTTTATCGAGGAATGTTTTTTAAACAATCAATTGATATTGCGAATATTGGTATTGGACTCGTGATTACTGCCTTAGTAATGGCAGGAGGAGGACCTACTGGACCAGCTTTAAATCCTGCTCGAGATTTAGGTCCTAGAATAATTCATGCAATTTTGCCTATTCCTAATAAGGGCAGTTCAAATTGGGAATATAGTTGGGTACCAGTAGTGGCTCCAATATTAGGTGCAATTATTGGAATTGGTATGTATAAGTTTTCATTTGGACTTTAAAATATATCAATGTGGAATACTAAAAAATAATAAGCATCAAGTACAATTTTGTAATTGATGCTTATTTATGTATAAAAAAAGAACTTAATCAGATAATTAAGTTCCCAAAAATAATAAATTATAATTTAATAAAACTAAGTATTCTTATCTTTAACTATACAATTATTAAAGTTTATTTTTCTTCTCTCTTCACTTCTTTACGCAATTTACCTTCACTAATAGCTGTATAAATTAAAAACAAAATCGCAAAGAATGATGCAACATACAAAACTGTATTACTTGCAATCCAGCCATATTGATTAACTAAGATTCCAATCAGTGCTGTTGCAATTGTTTCTCCAAATATATATTGGAAAAAGCCCATAAAACCAGTGGAAGCTCCAACAGCAAATTTAGGTACAACTTCATTTACCATTAAACCTACAAGAGTTAACGGTGCATAAATCAAGTTCCCCATTATTAATAATACAGTCACTATCAACGCATGATTATTACTAAAGAAGTAAACCGTTAAACATATCAACATCCCTATCACACAAGCAATAGAAACAAGTCCACGACGTCCTTTTAAAACATCTGAAATTGCCCCAATAATAATTACTCCCGGTACAGATGCCAATTCAAAAATACCAATTAACCACTTAGCAAAGCTAGGATCAAAACCTTTATTTTGAACTAAGTAAGATGGAATCCAGCTTTGTATACCATATCTTACTAAATAAAGCGACATAGAGGTCAAAGTAACTGCCCAAACAAGTTTATTTTTTAATATATATTTAACAAAAACTTGTCCAATACTTAATTTCGTAGAATCTGCAACAGAAACTTTTCCATTTTCCAAAATCACCTTATCACCAGTATATGTAGAAATATCTGGCAAGCCTACAACTTGAGGCCGATCGGCACCAAACACTAAAATAAAGATACAAATTACAAATGAAACTGCTGAAGCAGTATAAAACACAGCTGGCAGTGACCCTGCAAATAAAAACGTTGCTAATTGAACAATAGCCACACAAATAAATGAACCTGCATTGTGAGCTGAAGACCAAATAGAAAAAATAGTTCCGCGCATTCGCCTTCCCCACCATAATTGAATCATTCTTTGACAGGCTGCCGCTCCCATTCCTTGAGTAATTGCAATCAAAAACATTAGAAACATCATAACGTATAAATTACGTGTACTTCCAAGAAAAATATTTAAAATAGCTGATAGCAATAATCCTAACATCAAATAGCGATTAGAATCACACTTATCGACTAATGCTCCCATAAATAACTTCGCAATTCCATATCCAATACCAAAACATGACAATACCAAGCCGATATCGGCAGTAGTAAAATTATATACTTTCATAATGTCAGTTTGTTCAGTCGTAAACACTAAGCGAATAATATAATAACCTATATATCCGATACATGTAGCAAGTAATACTCCCAATTGGTGCCATTTATACGCACTGGCTATTTTAGCCTTTGGAACCAACTTTTTAGAATCTGGCTGCTGTAAAATCCAATGAAACATAAAATCTCCTCCTTTTCTTACAACATAAGCATATCATTATCACCTTAAAATATTACATATTATTACAAAACAAATAAAATAAATAAGCATTAATCAGCATTTACATATTTAGATACTGACTAATGCTTATTTTGTTGGAAAATTTTACTAAAGTTATACAATTATTTACAGCAATTAAAAGCAATGGTATTGTTTAGTTATGAATACTCATTATATAAACATTGAGGTGAAATTATGGTAAATAAATATAGAAGTGTCTTTGATATTATTGGTCCAGTAATGATTGGTCCATCAAGCTCACATACTGCTGGGGCAGTCGCCATTGGACGAGAAGGAAATAAACTTTTTGGCGGTGTTCCTAAAAAAGTCACGGTTCATTACTATGGTTCTTTTTCTCAAACCCATCGTGGTCACGGAACAGATTATGCTATTGCAGCAGGAATTTTGGGATTTGAACCAGATGATCCACGAGTTCCTCAAGCTCCTGAAATTGCCCGCAAGCAAGGAATTGATATTCGCTTTGTTGAAGAAAAGGGCGACAGCCCTATCCACCATCCCAATACTGCTATTTTAGATATGAAAGATAATACAAAATATCGACAGCTGTCAGGTTGTTCAATTGGTGGCGGGGCCATTGAAATCAGAAGCCTTATCATAGATAATATTGAAATTAAGTCATCAGGTTTGTTACCTATGATTATATATATTGATCATAAAAAACATAAAAATTCAAATTTACCACTAAGTAACTTTTTAAAGGAAAATGCTCCCTTTGTAGAAGAAAATACTTATCAATCAGAAAATAGTTACATTTATGAATACAATTTAAAAAACTATCTCCAGGATAGTTTAGTTAAAGAACTTAACGATAAATTCAAGTCTATTATTGTACTTTATTAAAATAGGACTCAATTAATATGTATAACAAAGTAAAAGAATTAATTTCTGCATCCCAAAAATTCCAAAAACCAATTTCAGAGTTAATTATTGAGCAAGAATGCCTTACTTCAGGACTTTCTCGAAAAGAAGTTTGGAATAAAATGAAATATAATCTTTCCACTATGAAAAAAGCAGTTGAAAAAGGTCAGGAAGGTGAAGGCGTTTTTTCAAAAACTGGTCTAAGTGGCGGAGAAGCAGTAAAAATCAAGAATTATCGCCATAATAATAAAACCTTGTCTGGTGACACCATGATGCAAGCAGTACAAAATGCTATTGCAACAAATGAAGTTAATGCTTCTATGGGAATAGTTTGCGCAACTCCAACAGCGGGTTCCGCAGGAACTTTACCTGGAATTTTGTTCATGTTAGAAAATCGACTTGAACTTACTGAAGAACAAGAAATCAATTTTTTGTTTACTGCTGGAGGCTTTGGATTAATTATTGCTAATAATGCTGTCATTGCTGGAGCTTCAGGTGGCTGTCAAGCCGAAGTTGGAAGTGCTTCAGCAATGGGAGCAGCTGCTAGTGTTGAAGCAGCAGGAGGTAATGCTCAACAAAGTGCTGAAGCATTGTCTATTGCTCTTTCTAACCTATTAGGCTTAGTATGTGATCCAATCGCGGGTTTAGTAGAAGTCCCATGCGTAAAAAGAAATGCAATCGGCGCTACAAATGCATTAATTGCAGCCGATATGGCACTTGCAGGTTGCAAAAGCGTTATTCCTGCAGATGAATATATCTTAGCAATGAACAAAGTAGGTCAATCTATGCCTACTGCTTTAAGAGAAACTGGAATTGGCGGCCTAGCTGGCACTCCTACTGGTCAGGCTATTAAAACTAAAATTTTTGGGAAAAATGTATAATAAGGAATCTATAATGCGTGAAGGTAAATTAATCAAAGATGATATTATAAATCATCTCTGCCAAGTAATTGATCCTGAATTGCAAGTAGATATTGTTAATTTGGGATTAATTTACTCTATTGACTTAGACGAAGACGGAATTTGCTTAATCAATATGACACTTACTACCCCAGCTTGTCCTTTAACTGGTTTTTTAATTAATAAAATTACAGAAGAAGTCAGTAAAGTTCCTGAAGTTAAAAATGTTGATGTTGAATTTGTCTGGTATCCGGTATGGTCTCCAGAAAAAATGAGCAGCGTTGCTAAAAAGCAATTAGGAATAAGATAAAAAAACAGTGAATGAATTCACTGTTTTTTTGATAAATTATGACTACATATACAATAATCATAGTCGTATCCCTTGTTAATATATTCATATAATTATATAATTTAATATGAAAGCGTTATTATATAAAATTGAATACGAGGAGGTATGACTATGAAAAAGAAAACGCTCGATCATTCAGCGTACGGCGGAGTTCCCGGTGAAAAATATCACCCCTATATCGGAAAACATGATGGACTCGGCGGCAGCGCAGTTATTATGATTATTGGTGCCGTTTTAGCAATTATTTTTGCTGCTTCTACAGCATACTCTGGGATGAAGGCAGGATTAACTGTTTCAGCCGGAATTCCTGGAGCTATTTTAGGTTCTGGTTTAGTAGCAGCTTTTGCTAAAAAGAAGGGTATTCTCGGAGTTAACTTGATTCAAGGTATGTCAAGCGGCGGTGAGTCAATAGCAAGTGGGATGATTTATGTTTTACCTGCGATTGTTTTAATTGGACGAAAAATCAACTTCTTCTATGGTTTTCTAGTAGGGGTAGCTGCAGTAGCATTTGCTATTGGTGTTTCTAATATTGTTTATAATTATTTAATTATTACTGAACATGGAATTTTAAAATATCCTGAATCAATGGCAATTGCGGAAACTATCGTTGCTTCCGAAGCCGGAGGTGAATCTCTTAAGATGATGGGCCTAGGATTTGGAATTGGTGGATTAATTACCCTTTTCACTAATCAATTTTTAGGCTTATTCAATAGTACAATCAGTTTTTCTAGCAAAAAGTTTTATAAATGGTCTATGTCGACTGAAGTAAATCCAATGCTTCTAGGGCTTGGTTTTATTATTGGTATGAAAGTTTCTCTAATAATGATGGCAGGGATGCTTTTTGCACGATTTGCAGTTGGTCCATTAATTTCTTACTTTATTGCTATGGCCGGTTCAAATTGGCATGTATGGGATAATGCTAGTATTCAACTAAGTCAAGCAAACGCCGATGTTGTAATTAGTTCTTATCTTAAATATATCGGTGCCGGAATGATGCTTGGTGGTGGGATCATTGGGGCAATTAAACTTATTCCCGCAATTAAACAATCAATTTCCGCTACTTTAAAGGCTAAAAAATCAGCTTCTGGAAAAAATAGCGATAAAGGATCGTCAATTTTATTATTAAGTGGAATTATTTTAATTTTAGTTTTAGCATTCTTTTTCTCAAACAATAATATAGTAATCATGTTATTGGGTGGAATTCTTTCAATTTTATTGTCATTTCTATTTGTAATTGTTTCTGCTAGAATGGCTGGTTTAATTGGTGCTTCAAATAACCCAGTGTCCGGAATGACAATTGCTTCAATGGTTATCTTAACTTTAATATTTGCTCTTTGTGGCTGGACAAATACTGACCATGTTCAAATCCTATTAACTTTTGGAGTCTTTATCGTAACTGCCATTTCTGTTGGTAGTGGTTATATGCAAACCCAAAAAGTATCATTTGTTATTGGTGGTAGTAAAAATGAAATGTCCAAATACTACTTAATCGCTGGTACAATCGGTACCATTGTAGTAGTAGGAACCATGGTTTTACTTGAACCACAACTTAGAATAACTGGCTCTAACCCTCCATTTGCACTTCCACAAGCTAACTTAATCGCTGCATTAACTCAAGGCATTATGTCAAATAAATTACCATGGGTCATGATTATTAGCGGTCTTGTTCTTGCAGTCACTTTTGAAATGTTTGGACTTCCTGTAATGGCAGTTGCATTAGGTTTTTATCTTCCTGCATCAACTACTTCAATTATTTTCATTGGTGCTCTTGTTCGCTTAATTATAGAAAAGCTTACTAAAGATAAGTCTACTCGTGATCATCGTGTTTCAAGTGGAATTAGTCTTTCATCAGGACTAGTTGCTGGAGCTTCAATTCTTGGTTTAATTGGTATCTTTTTGCATGTATTTGGTGTTTTAAAAGATAAAACATTAACCGGATTCTTTGCCTCCAACGAAATGGCTTGGGTACTTTTAGTAATTATGCTCATTTGTGTTATGTGGCCATTATTTAGAATTCATGATTCTCAAAGTAAAAAGGACGCCAAAGAATAAAAATGTTTAAAAATAAAAAAGGTATTACTGATGAAGAGTTAAAACAAATGATTTACCAGCGTAATCCCGCTGTTAAATTTGTTGAAAAAGACGGAATTATTACGATCGTCAAAGAAAACAATCACCCAATTCAACAGTTTTTTCGTAAATATCTTCATTTTAATATTCCTGAAAAAAGCACTTTAGAATTAGATAAATATGGAAGTTTTGTTTTTCATAATTTAGATGGAAAAACTAATGTCTATGATTTAGGAAAAAAACTCGGCAACAAGTTTAAAGAAACTCGTAAATATCAATACACTCGTTTAGTAATCTATCTTAGAGAACTAGACCAACAAAATCATTTAATTATTAAAGTTAAAAAATAAATAACCTAGGAGGTTTATCATGAAAAAGAATACTGATGCTTGTACTTCAATTATGGTTGGTAAAAAAGCTTCATTAGATGGAGCAACATTTATAGCTCGTAATGAAGATCGTGTAAAAGCCATTACACCTAAACGTTTTGTAGTAAAACCTGCCGTAAAAGGGCGTCATGAAACTTATATCTCACCTTACAACAAGGTAACAGTTCCAATGCCAGAAGACGGTATGCGTTATACTTCTACCCCACACCTTGATCAAAGTACTGGTCCAAATGAAGAAGATGGTATAAATGAAGCAAATGTTGCAGCATCCTTTACTGAAAGCGTTTATGCAAATGACCGCGTTTTAGCATATGATCCATATGTTAAAAATGGGCTCGCAGAAGATTCACTTTGTACTTTGATTTTGCCATTTATTCATTCAGCTCGTGAAGGAGTTGAATATACTGGAAAATTAGTTGCTAAATATGGGTCTGCCGAAGGGAACGGGATTCAATTTTCCGATGAAGATAGTATTTGGTACATGGAAATTGTAACTGGTCATCAATGGGTTGCCGTTCGTATTCCTGATGATTGCTATGCTGTTACTCCTAACCAAATGGCAATTGAGGATATTGATTTTAACGATCCTGATAATTATATGTGGGCTGATGGAATTCGAGAATTTGTTGAAAAACATCAATTAAATCCAGATGAAAATCGTTGGGATTTCCGTCATATTTTTGGTACGAAAACTAAAAAAGACCACCATTACAATACTCCTCGTACTTGGTTTGCACAGCGTTATTTAAGTCCTAAAGCCGCTAAAGATCAAATGCCAGAAGATGATGAAATGCCATTCATTCGTAAGGCGGAATTCAAGATTTCTTTTGAAGATATTCAATATATATTAAAGTCTCACTTTAATGAAACACCATATGATCCAATGTCTGACAGTCCTCAAAATAAGACCTACCGCGCAATTTCTCTTTCACGAACTGCTCAGTCACATATTTTGCAAGTCCGTAATTCTAAAAAATACAAATCTAGTATTCATTGGATTGAATTAGGGGTTCCTGCTTTTAATCCATACGTTCCATTTTTTGCTAATAGCAATGACACTGATGAATCTTACCGTGAAGTTCCAAAAAAGATGGACCTAAAGTCTGCTTATTGGCTTAATCAGGCACTAGCTGAAGTTGTTGAAAGTCACTATGATGAATTTATGGAACAAGACACTGATTATCAAAATGAACTAAACGAGTGGGCTCGTCGTAAGATTGCTGAAGTTGATGAAAAAGCTGAAAAACTTGATGGTCAAGAATTAATTGATTATTTAACTGAACAAAACCATGAAATTGCTAGTCATTACAATAAACGCACACTTGAATTGTTCTATGACTTATTAACTCAGGGATGCGAACTTTCTAAAATGTCATTTAAGATGGATCCTAATTTGTAATAGCTGATTATAACTCATAAAAACTCGCTGATAATCTTAGCTTAAATCTAGAGCTTGGATATATCAGCGAGTTTAATTTTATAATTTATTTAAAAAATATATTTTTTAATTCAGTATATTTTTGCCTATTCATTGAAATAAGCTCTAGTATAATCTACTTCACCAACTGGATGCCATAATACACCTTTAAGGTTTTTCCTAACCAAATGACTTTCAGTCATATTATATAGTGGCGTCATCGCTGCATCTTTAGTTAATTGCTGTTGAGCGCCACGCATATTTTTCCAATAATTCTTGGGATTTACTGCACTCTTACTTTTAGCAGCTGTCACATAATTATCATAAACTTGACTACTGTACTTACCATAGTTTTGAGTATTATTCGTTTGCATAATATCTAAATCACTCATTGGATCAGCATAATCTGCTAACCATAAAGATAAATACATATCAAAGTTTCCTTTGGCTACATTATCTTGAGCGTTTTTCTTAGGGACAGAATGAACTTCTACATTTGCTCCTTTTAAGTTAGTCTCTACTTGTGATTGAACAAATTGAGCAATATTTTTATTGATAGTTTGATCATCAGTATAATATTTCAAATCTACTTTCTTTTTTCCTTCTTCCTTTAATCCTTCTTGCCATAATTTCTTTGCTTTATTAACATTAAACGTTTCACTAGGTTTCATTTCAGTAGCAAAATCTTTTCTAACAGTAGGATCTTGAGCTAAGTTTGGAGCCACGAAAGTATAGGCTGGAGTTGAACCATCCGCTAAGACTTTTTTAGTTAAATGTTTTTTATCAAGAACTAAGTTTAGTGCTTGTCTTAATTTAACATTGGATAAAACTGCATCTTTTCTACTATTGAGTTGCAAAGAGTATACTCCTGCTCTTTTAAGGTGCATAAGGTTCTTATCATTTTGCATGCCTTGAGCTGTAGTTCCGGTAATGGTAGCATCATCAAGACTTCCT
This sequence comes from Lactobacillus sp. PSON, assembly GCF_052615405.1. Lineage (NCBI taxonomy): Bacteria > Bacillati > Bacillota > Bacilli > Lactobacillales > Lactobacillaceae > Lactobacillus > Lactobacillus sp. PSON. The sequence continues at coordinate 97,432 of NZ_JBQXFW010000003.1, forward strand.
TGTTGAAAAAGTTGCTGAGCTGTGTTTGCATCTTTAACTACCTGCATTGTCATTTTTTGTAAATGGATGTCTTTTTTATTATAGTAATATTTATTCTTATCTAAACTCCATGTTAAATTACTACCAGTCCATCCATTAACTTTAAACGGTCCGTCATAATACATCTTATTAGATGCAGTTCCATATTCATTTTTAAATTTCTTCAGTGCTGTTTGACTTTGTGGGAAAAATGCTGGCATAACCATCATTCGTGTAAAATATGGCATTGGATATTCTAAATCTACCTGTAAAGTGTGTTTGTTTAACGCTTTGATTCCTAAATCTTTCACTGGTAGCTTCCCAGCTGTAACTTTGGTTGCATTTTTAACTCCCGTAAAAATATAAGCATATCCAGACTTAGATGTTGGACTAGCTGAGCGACGCCATGAGACCACAAAATCTTGTGCAGTTACTGGGTCCCCATTTGACCATTTTGCGTTATTTCTAAGTGTGAATGTATATCTTTTACCATTATTTGTTGGCTTTACTAATTTAGTGGCAAGAGCTGGAATTGGTTTATTTTCTTTATCTGCTCTATATAATCCTTCCATAGAGTTCTCTAATACATTCCACTGACTGATGTTTGCTTCATTGGAATGATCAAGGGATTGAATTTCACTGGTTTGCATTAAGTGTAAGGTTTGCCCATCAGCTTTATCGGAAGACTTTTTTCCGCAAGCTGTTGCTAACAACGCTGTTAAAGTAACAGTTGCTACTGTTAATAATCCTTTTACCTTCATAACTATTTACTCCTCTAACAAAAAAGCTTGATAAAGAAAAAAAGGCGCCCTACTAGACCATATTGATCTAATAGGGCGCCTTAGCGCTGTACCACCTATAATTCACTAAGTCAAATCACTTACTTAGCCTCATGCACGTGCGGCCTATTCCAAATAGAACAGACGATACGTCGCCGCTATAAAGGGCGGACCCTGCAATTGCTCATATTGCAATTACTGCTCAAAGGTGATTTTCAGCAAAACCGTAACTATTCCTTCACACCAACCAGGAACTCTCTGAAAGCCGTAGTTCAACCTACTTTTCCTTATCAAAGCTATTGATTTATTTCTTGTTGAAAATAATAATACTCGGATTAAACTAAAAGTCAATAAAAATTAAACTTTATTTTGTAATAAAATATTACTCCATTTCATTATCTTTTTTTAACTATTAGTCTTAAGATAGACTTAGACAGGAATTGAGGCGTTATGATGAATACAAATTTTGAAAAACAATTAATGAACTTACTCGAACAGCATAAAGATGAAATAATCAAAATTAGACGTTATTTGCACGAACATCCTGAATTATCTTTTCACGAAAAAAACACATCTAAATTCATTAAAAATTATTATCAAAATTTAGATTGCGAAGTTCATGACTGCGGAGATGGATATGGGATTATTGTCGACATTAATGCAAATAACCCCGGTAAAAAACTAGCGTGGCGCGCAGACTTTGATGCCTTACCTATCACGGAAAATAATGATTTGCCTTTTAAATCTAAAAACCCAGGAATAATGCATGCCTGTGGTCATGATGGACATACTGCTTATCTGTTAGTTTTAGGAAAATGCTTAATTCAACTTAAGAATCAAATTAATGGCAGTATCAGATTGATTTTTCAACCAGCAGAGGAGCTTGCACCAGGTGGTGCCATTTCAATGATCAAGGATGGGTGCTTAAATAATGTTGATGATATTTTTGGTATTCACGTTATGAGTACTTTTCCAACTGGGAGTGTCCAACTTCATTCTGGTGCCACACAAACTGGACGTGCTAACTTTGACTTAACAATTACTGGCAAAGGTGGTCACGCTGCAATGCCTAATTTAAGTAATGATGCTATTGTTGCTGGCTCTAACTTTGTTAATGCAGTTCAAACTATAGTTTCTAGGCGCATTGATCCATTTCATGAAGCCAGTGTAACTATTAGTTCTTTTGATGGAGCAAGCAAAGCTTACAATGCTATACAAGGGCAAGTGAAGATGAAAGGCGATGTCCGAATAATGAATGAAGATGATCGCTCTTTAATTAGAAACAATATTAAACAAATATTGGACGGAACAGATGTTATGTTTGGTACAAAGTCCGAACTAAACTATGATGATAACTACCCGGTTCTTATAAATAATCCTATCCTAACTCAAGAGGCTAAAGATTGGATTAAAGAAAGTAATATTCCAGAAATAACCGAAATTAAAGATAGTGGCCCAATTACTCCATCTGAAGATTTTGCATATTATGGTGAAAAAGTTCCAGCTTGTTTCTATTATGTTGGCTGTCAGCCATATGATGGGAGTATTCATCCACATCATAGTCCAAAGTTCTTAATGAACGAAGATTGTTTAATTATTTGTGCAAAATCTGCAGCAGCTATAATTAGCTATTATTTTGAAAACGAATAAATTATTTTTACATCAAAAGTAGCTCTAACTTACTAATAATCTAGTTTAGAGCTACTTTTTAATTTAAACTATCTGATATTGATAATAAGCACATAAAATAATTATATTATCTATTACAAAAATACCCCTCAAAAGAAAATTATTTCTTATGAAAGGCACTTGAAATTCTAATAATAAATGCACTTTAAATCCTCGTTAGAACACAAAGCTTACAATATATATACTTATACTAACTTGGATTAGATTTCTTTTAAGTTAAATAAAAACGCTGTTGCCTTCATTTCGTAAAGTATCTACTTTTTTCGAATTTATATTCCTCTTAAGTTAAATAAAAACCAAGTTTTTGATTATTGGGTAAAAAAAGGAATGTCATTTACATTCCTCTTAAGTTAAATAAAACCCCTACATCGTAGCAGTAATAGGGACGATAGGCGTATTTACATTTCTCATAAGTTAAATAAAAACGCCTGAACTTTGCCCCATAGCTGTATTAACAATTGTAATTTACATTCCTCTTAAGTTAAATAAAAACCAAAAATTTTTCCTTTTTGTATTCCATTTGATCTATTTACATTCCTCTTAAGTTAAAAGTGATTTGGAAAGCGACGCTAGATTGGCATTTTTATTTACATTCCTCTTAAGTTAAATAAAAACTTTTTGCTGCAGTTGCAGTATTGTTTACTGTCTTAATTTACATTTCTCTTAAGTTAAATAAAAACTCAGCTTGAAACTTTTCACGATCATTAGCTTCTTTATTTACATTTCTCTTAAGTTAAATAAAAACGGTAAGCCTTTTGCTGGGTTAAATACTAATAGTAGATTTACATTTCTCTTAAGTTAAATAAAAACAATACCAGAATAAAATTAGTGAACTTAACACATTATTATTTACATTTCTCTTAAGTTAAATAAAAACGATGCAGTAAGTTTTGTAAGTGTGTTTTCTCCCTGATTTACATTCCTCTTAAGTTAAATAAAAACGCTACCTACAATCAGCCTTGTCATACTAAGTATTATAGGACATATTCTGTCGATTTGTCTAATTGTTATAAAAATAAAATCTTAAAAATGCAACTTTTTTATAGAACTCTATAAGATTAACATTTATAGCATCTGTCGATGTCCCTTAAATATTAGGTTACTATACATCAACAGATATAAATAATAATCCATGGACTGATTGCTAACTTAAATATGTTATACGCATAATATATGTTTTTGCTTTTTTATGTTATGCGCTTGACATATAAGCAGATTGGAACTAGCATAAAGTATGTAAGCGCTAACAAAAAGCAAAAAAATAAATTAAGGAGACTAAAGAATGAAACAACTTAATTCAAACAAAATTGTTCATATTACTAACAATCGTTATAGACCTCATTATCACATTGCAACTAATGGCGGTTGGCTTAACGATCCAAATGGTCTTTGCTACTTTAAAGGCTACTATCATGTATTTTATCAATATCACCCCTACTCTACTCAATGGGGACCGATGCACTGGGGACATGTTCGCAGTAAAGATCTCATTCACTGGGAACAATTACCAGTCGCACTTGTTCCAGGTGATTCTGAAGATGAAGGTGGCTGCTTTTCAGGTTCTGCAATTGTTAAAGATGATAAGCTTTATCTAATATATACTGGTCAACATTATTATAATGATAATGATTTAGATCATTTTTGGGAAAATCAAAATATCGCTTACAGTGAAGATGGTATTCATTTTACTAAATATAAAGATAATCCTATTATTTCAGCACCAGATGATAATTCTCAAGACTTTCGCGATCCTAAAGTTTGGAAACATAATGGAAAATACTATCTCGTATTAGGTAGTCGTGATAAGAAAACAAATCACGGTCGTATTCTTCTTTACTCCTCCGATGATCTTTTTAATTGGAATTTAAAAGGTACGATTGCAAAATCTCATAATATTAACCGTGAAGGCAGCATGTGGGAATGTCCTGATTTATTTAGTTTAGATGGCCATGACGTGCTTATTTGTTCTCCTGAAGGAATTAAAGCTACTGATAAAGAATATTTAAATGTTTCACAAGTTTGCTATTCAATCGGTCGGCTTGATTATCAAACAAATAAATTCACTGGTAGTGATTTTAATGAATTAGATCACGGTCATAACTTTTATGCAACTCAATCTTTTGAATCTCCAGATAATAGACGAATTCAAATCGGTTGGATGAGTCCATTTGATGAAAATCAAGCAGAACATACTGATGGGTGGGCCGGATTACTCACTCTCCCACGTGAATTACATATTAAAAACCAGCACTTATATGCTGAGCCAATTAAAGAGTTAACTAGCCTCCGTAAAAAGAAGGATATTAATAACACTTTAACCATTATTGGTGAACAAAACTTAACTGTGAGTGACCCACAACATACAGAATTTATCTTTAATTTTGATGATGTACCTAATGATTTCAATTGGCAGCTTAAGGATGATAAAGGTATCTTAATCAATCTTAATTATCAAAATCATGAACTTGTATTAACTCGTCGTGGTAAAGATGGTAAACGTTATGCAAAACTACCACAACAACTTCAACAACTCCAAATTTATATTGATACAAGTTCTGTTGAAATTTTTATTAATCACGGTTGGACTTCATTTACAGATCGTTACTACGCAAAAGGCACAGTCTCATATTCAGTAACAAGCAAACAACCCTGTCAAACTGAAATAACTGCATATGCCCTTCGTTGATTTAATTACGAGGCAATTATTATGAATAAAGAAAAAATTTCTATTTTTAAAAATCCGTTCTATCTTGAAAGCTCACTAAGTTTATTATTATTCTTTAGTGCATGGGGAATCTGGTGGTCATTCTTCCAAATTTGGCTAACTAATGATCTCGGATTTTCAGGAGCTAAAGTTGGATTAATTTATACTCTTGACTCTGCAATCACTTTGATTTTAATGTTTATTTATGGCTCTATTCAAGATAAACTAGGTATAAAAAGACGTCTACTAATAGCTGTTACAGTTCTAGAAATGTTGCTTGGACCATTCTTTACCTGGATATATGCTCCGTTACTTCATTCTAATTTTATTTTAGGTGCATTTTGCGGCTCACTTTATCTATCATTTGCCTTTCTTGCAGCATCTCCAACTTTTGAAGCATTAGCTGAACGTATGAGTCGTCGATATGGCTTTGAATATGGAAAAGCTAGAGCATGGGGATCATTTGGTTATGCAATTTCTGCTCTTTGCGCAGGTTATCTATTTACTGTTAGTCCATATTTAGTATTTTGGTTATGTAGTGCATTGAGTGTTTTAACTTTTTTGTTATTATGTTTTGATAAAACAAAAAATCCTCAAGAAATTAACGAATTTATCGATAAAAAAGAGGAAAAACATGATTCTGAAAAGCCGAGCTTTAAAGATATTCTAAGTGTTTTTAAAATGAAGCAATTATGGGAATTGGTAATATTTATTATTTTTAGTGGTTCTTTCTATACCGTCTTTGATCAACAGATGTTTCCACAATTTTTCACGCAATTCTTCACTACACCAGCTCAAGGTAATACTGCATATGGTATTTTAAACTCTATTGAAGTATTCTTAGAGGCAGCAATGATGGCAGTCGTTCCTTGGATAATGAAAAAAATTGGCGTACGTAAAACTCTACTAATTGGGGTTACTATCATGTTCTTAAGAATAGGTCTTTGTGGAATTGTTACCAATCCAGTGGGGATTTCAATTGTAAAATTATTCCATGCTCCTGAAACTGCTATCTTTGCCTTGGCATTATTCCGTTACTTGACACTTCACTTTGATACGAGACTTTCTGCCACAATGTACATGGTAGTAGGTCAAATCGCTGGTCAAATTGGTCAAATCGTATTTTCAACACCATTAGGGATGCTTCATGATTCAATTGGTTATCGTAACACTTTCTTGGTAATTTCAATGATTGTTATCTGCTCCGCAATTTACGCATTCTTTATTTTGAGAAAAGACAATCAAGAAGTAAATGGTCAACCGTTAGCTGTTTCACACCATTATACACAGCATAAGCAACAAAGTCTTAAAGGCAGTAATTAGTTGTTGTTTATATAATATATTAAATAAGTATTTAAGATTTTAAATACTTATTTTTTGTATATTACAATTTTCCTCCTCTAAAATAGTATAATAAATTAGTAATAAAGAGATGAGGAATATAATGAATCAACCTAAAATGACTGATGTAGCTAAACTTGCAGGTGTTTCTACTAATACTGTCTCGCGTGTAATTCACCATCGAGGATATCTTAGTGAAAAGACAATCGCAAAAGTTGAAGCTGCAATGCAAACTTTACATTATCAACCAAATATGATTGCACAACAGTTACAATCCCACCGCACTAAATCTATTGGAATTTTAGTTCCCAGCGTAGCCAATCCATTTTTTGGTGAATTAACATATCAATTAGAAAGAAATCTTTTTTCCAATGGTTTTAAAGTTTTTTTAGGAAATGCAGAAAATGATATACACAAAGAACGTGCTTATTTACAACAACTTTTAGCTCGCCAAGTAGATGGATTAATCATTGCTACCCATAATCATCAAAATAAAATTCCTGAATATACTGATATTAATTTGCCACTAGTTACAATTGATAGATATTTAAATGAAACTATACCAAATATTAGCTCTGATAACTATGCAGGCGGGAAACTAGCAACTGAAACTCTTATTGAACGTGGTGCTAAAGAAATCATTCATACAGATAGTGTAGAAAGTTTTGATAAAAATGATTATTTAAGAAATAAAGCTTATGAAGATGTAATGATTGCTAATAACAGACAACCTATTACTTATAAGATTAAATTTAATGCTAATATAAACGAAAAAAAGAAGCTATATAACAAATTGTTCGATGAACATCCTAATGTGGACGGGATTTTTGCAAGTAATGATGTCGATGCGATACTTATTTTAGAGATTGCTCAACAGCGTGGAATAAAAATACCCCAAGATCTTCAAATAATAGGTTACGATGGTGCGCCAACTACCAAAATAATGCGTCCAGAGCTTGCTACTATTGTTCAGCCAATTCAGTTAATTGCTAAAACTTCAATTAGTGTTTTAAAGCATTTAATCAATAATAAACATGTAGAAAACAAATATGTATTACCTATTCTATTAAGAGAAGGTTCAACTTTAAAAAAATTAACAACAAACTAATTACAAAAATACCCCTCAAAAGAAAATTATTTCTTATGAAGGGTATTTATTTAATATTGTTGATTTTCATCAAAACCTAAAACATATGTAACCGCTGCTGAAACCACAATAGTAACTATAATTCCAATAATAATTGCTAGTGCGGTTTTTTCGAATAAAGCAATTGCAAAAATAGTTGAAAAACCTACCAAATATGCTTTAGCTCCAAGCAAACCTGCAGTTAAGCCTCCAACAAATCCTCCTGCCATTACACCATACATAGGACGCTTATATTTTAAGTTTATCCCATAAAGAGAAGGTTCTGTAACTCCAGCAAAAATCGCATCAACAGCAAGTGAAAATGCTTCACTACGTAATTTTTTATTTTTAGTACGTAAGCCAACTCCAATGTTAGCTCCACCTTCAGCCATATTATGAAGTAAAAACGCAGGTCGAATTAATGGATCATAACCAGGATTATTAATTAATTGCGGCATAAACGGCGCAATAGCGGCATGCATCCCAGTCATTACCAGCCATGGTAAAGCTGCTGCTAAAAGACCTGTTGCAAGCGGACCGACTGTTTTTCCAAGAAAAATTATAACCTGTGCAATTATTTCCCCTAAATAGTTTCCAACTGGACCTAAAATTAAAAATCCTAATGATCCAGCAATAAATATAGTTCCCACACCTACAAACACTGTTTTTAAGATACCGGGAATAAGTTTATTTAACAGTTTTTCAGCATAATATGCAGCAAGCGATATTAATAAAGCTGGCAACAAAGACGTTCCATAGTTGACGACTTTAACTGGTAAGTTAAATAAAGTAGGACTTGCCAAATGAGGATTGGTCATTAGTTTATTTAATAATTCATGAAAGCTTGGATATAGCAATGATGCAGTTGCCATCATTGCATAAGTAGGCGTAGCTTTTAATTTTAATGCGGCACCATAGGCAACCATAATCGGCATAAAGTAAAATGGTGCATCTGCAATCGCACTTAGTAACATATAACTACTAGTCTTCGCAAAAGAAGGGGCAATCCAAGCGGTTATTATTAGTAAAAACACCTTAAACATACCGCCTGCAATTAATGCTGGAATCATCGGAGTTACTGAGGCTTGAATATAGTCTAACGTAACTCTACCTGCTTTTTTCAAAGTGAATTTTTTACTGTTGCTTGATTGCTGAACTTTATCACTTAAATGATATTCTTCCATAATGGCTTCATAAGTAGGAGCTACATTCTTACCTAGTACAACCATATATTGGCCATTAGCAGAAGTTACTCCTAAGACTAATGGTAATTTTTTAATCGCTGCTGTATTAGCCTTACTCTCATCTTTTAACTCAAAACGTAAGCGAGTTGTACAGTGATAAAGAGAATTTATATTTTCTACTCCACCAACATTTTTTATTATTTCTTTTCCTAAATTAGAAAAATTCACTTTTTTACTCCTTAACAAGTATTCAATTATTATTTTGCTATAATATTCTACCACTATAGAACAATTGAATACATAGATAAGAAGAGAGAAATAATGTATTATGATTACATTAATTAGTGCATAGAAGCTCCGGTTGAAGCTTCTATATTATCCGATACTTTAACAGTATGAATTTCTGAATCAACATTATTCTCTAGTTCATTAGGAAGCTTACCATCATTAGCTGCAACTCTACCAGCTAATCGACCAAATGTTTGTGCATGGCTAGATGCTAACCCGGGAACACGATCTGGATATGATCCCCAAAAGAATCCACCACTATCATTACCTGCAGCATAAAGTTTATTAATTGGATTATACTCTTTATCCAAAACTTGCATATTTTCGTTAACTCTTAATCCATCAAATGTACCTAAAATACGTCCACCTAAAATACAACCATAATATGGTTTCTTTTTTATAGGACTCATTCTAAAGTATTCTTTACCAAAGTCATAATCAACGTGATCAATATAATTTTGATTTTGGCGTTCAACTGTCTTTTTTAAGTTTTCTACTGGCAAATTAAGCTTTTCAGCTAGTTCTTCAATTGTGTCAGCTTTAATAATCAACCCCTTTTTTATATATTGTTCAACGTCATCAATAAAGGCTTGCTTATTAGTCATGTATCCCGGAAAACCAAACTTAGCACAACCAAGCATATGGAATTGTTTTAACTCATCCGCATAATTATCATCCCAAATCATAGCATATAAGTAACCCGGTTCTTTAGCTGCAGCATTAGAAATAAATTGATATGGTATGGATTCATTTGCAAATCTTTTACCACGAAGATTAACTTTTAAAAATGGATATGAGCCAATCCAAAGCCAATTTTTTGTATTAGCGGTTTGAACATACATATCCTCAGTTTTTGTTCCTACAGGGACGAGTCCCCTATCAAAAATACATTCTGCAGGTTCTTGATCACGTAAAGCTCCAACTTCAAGAGCTGCGGTAATGCCTGTACCATCATTTCTCGGACTATCATTATAAACATTTTTCTTTAATGCTTCTGGATTCCATTTTTTAAGCAATTCTTTATTAGCAGAATATCCACCGGTACACAGAATTACACCCTTAGAAGCCTTAATTTGATATTCCTTGTCATCCTTTGTATCTTTTACAATTGCACCAGTAACAGTATCTCCTTCTTTAATTAATTTAACTAAAGAAGTGCTATAACGAATATCAATATCATTATCTTCCAACCATTTTTTAAACCAATGGGCATATGATACATATGATTTTCCATCTATAGTTGGATCGTTTTCTGTTGGAAATCCTTTATAAATATCCCCCGCTACCATTGCATCAGGTTCTGATCGTATATATGCACCATTAGGCTTTAAAATATTATCTTCTAACCAGTTAACAGTTTCTGAACTATGGTCGGCCCAAATATTTAATAATTTTTGATCTACATTATGTTGAGCAAATGAGGCTAAGTATTCAACTATATCATGTTTATTGATTGAAATACCTGCTCTCTTTTGAGCATTTGAATTAATTGCAGCATTGGATAATCTTAAAGGACCAAGAGTTTCGCCTTTTTCAAGCAAAATCACTTTGGCACCTACTTCACGTGCCGCAGCTGCAGCCATCATGCCAGAATCACCTGCACCTACTACCAAAACTTCTGTATTACATGTTTCGAGGTCATTCCCCATAATTTTACCTCCATTTATTAGTCATTGATGTTATCGCTTACAAGTTATATAGTAACATATAGTAAAAAGTCTCACTTATTGTTTTTGTTATTATTAATAAGATTTTGTTATCAAATAAAAAGAAGGTTATTTATGAACTTAGACCATTTAGAAATTTTTGTAGATACTGTTGAAACACATAATTTTAGAAAAACTGCAGAACGAAAACATATTTCACAGCCTGCTGTTTCTCAAGCTATTAATTCACTTGAACATGAAATCGGAGTTAAATTACTTTCTCGCTCTCGTAGTGGTGTAAAACCAACTCAAGACGGATTAGTATTTTATCAAGATGCTAAGTCATTAATAAATAACTATTATAAAGCCTTACAAAATGTTCAAAGTAATAATGAAGAAAAAGCCAAAGTAACTATAGGTATAACTTCTTCTCCCAATGAAAATCAATTCTTACCACAAATTTTACAACACTATAGTTTTAAACATCCTCATCAAAAAATATATCTTCAAACTTCTAATCATGAAACCTTAAAAAAGCAACTGTTCAATGAAAACTCCGATATTATTCTAACAACAAAAGATGATTTTAAAGATTTAAAACAAGTTAAGTATATTGAACTTACTATAGGCTATTTCTGTGCAGTCGTTCCTAAAACTTATTCTTTGGCCAATAAAACTCAATTAGAACCAGAAAATTTAAATAATACCAATATAATTATGTTAGACAGTAGCTGGTGTCCACCTAAACAGTTTGAACTTCAACAATTAATTACAAAAAACAACTCTAACTTAAATATTAGTTATGTAACCGATGTTTCTACTGCATATTTAATGTGTAAATCTAGTTTAGGCATTAGTATTATGCCCAACTTTATTGCTGGTAAAAGCACGAATCTTGTAACTATAATTCCAATTAAATACAATATCAATCTTAGCTATGGAATTGTTAAACTAAAACCTAATCATGCAAATTGTCTAGATAGATTCATTACATACCTTAAAGAAGGTTTCTTAACTTATCAAAATAAACATTAAAATTAACATCTAATTGAATATGCCTTATAATTTCTAGACTTGCATCTAATAATTATAAGGCACTTCAATATATTACATCTTGTTTCGTTTTTTATTAGTTATTTTAAAGCATCCCTTACAGCCTCTTTAATTGCACGACTAGTTGCTGAAGCGCCTGAAACTACGTCTACATCAATTGAATTAGCTTCTACAATTCTTTTAGGAACTTCTACTAAAGCTTTTTTACCTATATCTTCACTTTCATGATCTTGGATAACTTCCACATTAGTAATTTTATTATCATCTTGAGTTACACGAACAACTAACTTGCCACCAATACCTGCGTCAGATGAACCCAAAGATTGATTATTAGTAAGTTTAATATCTTCAACTTTATTTCCATCTACTAATTCATTTATACCATTATATTGATTTGATGCCTCTTCGTTAACTTCATCAATAGTTGTAGCAGCTTGTTCACCAGCAATCTTGCCCCAAATCAAGCATTCTGCCAAATTACCCCCTCCTTGATATTGATTAGCACAAATACCGCCTAATTCACCAGCACCATATAAGTGAGGAATAGGATTTTGATTAGTATCAAGTATCTCTGCCTTAGTGTTTCTTTCAGGACCACCTTGTGTATTTAATACATTGTAAGTCATCTTAATTGCATAAAATGGACCATTATTAAATTTACGCATTGTAATAATTGGGCGGTTAAATTGAAGATCTTCCCCATTATCAATTGCTTGATTAAAAATATGAACTTGTTTCTCTAATCCATTCACACTTAAACCTGTAATTTTAGCTAATCTTCCAATTGAATCAGCTTTGATAAGTCTATTTTTAATATTTAAAAAAAGCTCCTTATTTTTCTGCATATCTTCAAATTGTGCTTGATCAAAAATAAGATATGGTTTTTCTTGTGTTTTAGGTACTCTCCATTGACTATGATCAAATATATGCCCATGACGATTATTTTCAGTTTCATTAAAGTATCTCATACCATCATCTGCTACCATAAAAATACTTCCATTATTAAGTTCGGACCAACCTAAAAATAATTGTGAACGTTCTCCTTCAGGCGTATCAAATGAAAGTCCATGTAATAATCCTAAAGATTCATAGTTCCACATATGCCATAACTTCGCACCAACTTCTTCCGCCATTCTTATACCATCACCTTTATTGTAAATAGTTCCAAGCGGTGAAAGTTTTGGTACACCTAAATAATTTTGAATCATTTCCTTATTGTTTTCAAAACCACCAGTAGTTAAAATTACACCTTTTTTGGCTAAAACATTAATTATCTGACCATCTTTAATAATTTCAACACCTTTAATCACTTTATTATTAGAATCTTGGATTAAATGCATAGCTCTAGCTTCATACCACACATCAATTTTGTCATTTCGATTTAAAACTTTTTGACGCAAGATTTTCCAAAGTGCTGCATCAAACCAACCATTGTGAACCATTGTATAATCATAAGTTTTATGCCCTTCTAAATTTGGATATTCCTGACAAGCAGAAGCTTTTTTAGCATATGGCATATTAAAATCTTTCATAAAACTAACTGGATCTACATCTAAATATGTCTTAACATATTTAGGAATTTTTACCATGCCTTCTACATAAAGATCTACCATATCTTCAGGTAAACTCATTGGATGAGTTAAACCTTTATAGTATTTTTTAAGCTCATCACGATTATATCCTGTACCAATTAATTGAGCTGAATAACGTGTATTGCCGCCTTCATGACCATATGGAGCAATATCAATAATCAAAACTTTGGCATCATTATCTGCAGCAAATCTTGCGGCAGTTGCGCCTGCTCCACCAAAACCTAAAACAACAACATCATAAACTGCCTTCCAATTATTTTGTCTTAGCATAAATAACTACCTTTCATAATTTAATATTTGTTATCGCTTACAAACTAATTATGTGTTAAAATTCACATTAAGTACAATACTTTTTAATATTAAAAAATATAACTAAACAGTAATAAAATTATGAATAAAGAAGAAAATTTATATGATATTCTAAATTCAATCCAAACCTGTAATACAATTAGTGAGCTTGCAAATAAACTATTTCTTAGTCAGCCATATATAAGTAGAATCATTAAAGATGCTGAAAAGAAATATGATGTAATACTTATATATAGAAAAGAAAGACCTATCAAATTAACACAAGCCGGTGAATTAGTTCTCAATAATTTAAGAAAAATTATTGAAACACGAAATGAATTAAAATATAATCTTTTACCCTATAAGAAAACAGTCGAACACCAAGTGAAGATTGCTTTAAATCAGCCATGGCTAGAAATTAATGCGGATAAATTACTAGAATATCTATTAAAAGAGTTTCCAAATATTACCTTTTCCTTTTATGAAAGAACAACTAATTTAGCCCAAAAAGATTTACTTGATCATAATATTGATATATTTATTGGCAAATTTTTGACTAATAAAGATATTTCATCAATTTATGTAACTCAATCTCAACTTTATATAGTTGCTTCAGAAAGTTCTTCGATTTATAATTTACAATCTGCAGAGCTTAAACGAGAACACTTAAAAGAATTGGATAGTTTACCATATATTAGTCTTACAGATGATTCTTTCTTTCAAGCCATAATTGATAATTTGTTTTTAGAACATGAAGTAAATCTTAACAAGAAAATTAAAGTTCAAAATTCTATTGCAGCTGTAAAGCTAGCAGTAAAAGGATATGGTTTTGCTATTTCATTAAAAGATACTGCTTTAGAAATTGCAGCTAAAGAGAATAAACTAATCAAGCTTATTCATATTCCAGATAATTTATTACAACTTAGTATTGGAATTTCTTATTTAAATAATTCTCATAAATTAATTAAAAATATTACTCAAAGCATTACTAACTACTTTAAGGAGAATTCATTTTTCAATTAAAAGTATAAAAATAGTCCTATTAGATTAATGAAAATCTTGTAGGACTACTTTAGCTTATTTTATACATCATTTAAAAATAAAATTTTATATTTACTATTATAGTTAAATCTTAATGTAATACTCTAACTTAATCTTTAATTTTGAATATATGTTTCCACGCATAGTCCAAAGAATTTTCATTAGAACTAATATCATTTATCAAATTTAAATTAGACCACCATTTGCTAGAATATTTTTTGGAAATCAAAGTATACTTTTTATAGTTATTAATTTCTAAATAAACAAACAACTTATTTTCTTTTTCATCAAAATATATTGCAGAATCAACTATTCCTACATCTACTAAAATATTTTTCATCTTAATAAAATCAAAACTCATATCGTTAAAATTATTAATATGCGTGATTCTTCCCAGTTTGGTTGACATACTTCTTCACTCTTTCTTTTTTGGTATTAGTTTCTATATCTTTGCCATAGCGTTCACGTGTAATTTCATCCAATGATTTGCCGCGAGTATGTGGAGTCCAAATAGTACCAATTACTAATGAAACTAGTAAAAAGATAATCATTAATGTTCCAGCTGCCTTGAATCCCATTCCTGTTAAAATTGATGGGAAAATAATTGACCAAATACCAGCACTACCACGAACTGCAAAGAACATAAATCCTTGTGCACCAGCACGATACTTAGTTGGAAATAGTTCAGTTGACCATAATGAATACCAAGCTTGAGCACCAATACCTGCAGAAATTCCCCACAAAGTAACAAAAGTGATAAGAGCTGGCCAGCCCATTCCAATATAAGCAAGAACTACCCAAGAAATTAAGGCCATAGCTGCCCCAACAAAGAAGAATATTCTATGGTTCCACTTGTCACCAAATTTTGCAAATCCAAAATAACCAGATAACGCTGTAAAGCCCCAAAGTACAGCTTGAAGTAAGTTAGCTTGCATATTTGATAAACCACCTGCTGTTTCATATACATATGGCATAAAGAATCCCATCGCACCTGCAACTAGATTCCAGAACATGTAAACACCAACTAAGAATAGTACTGATTTTACACTTACCATGTTCGAGAAGAGATCCTTATAAGGATGAGTTTTTTCACCGGTTTCTTTTTCAATTTTCTTTTGTTCAACCCATTCTTTTGATTCAGGTAATTTTCTTTGAAGATTCCAAGCAACAAATGCAATAAACGTTAAAATTCCAAATAAAATTCTATTGCCCATTACACCCAATGGCGAGATCAAAGTACCAGCGATAAAAATAACAACGGGTCCTAATGACCAGACAAATTGAGAAATTCCCATATTTTTAGCTCGATTATTACCGCCAGAGCTTTCAGAAATATAAGTCCATGAGGCTGGAACTCCAGCACCTACAGCAATACCATTAATGAGAAATCCTAATAATAGCATTGGAAAATTTACAGAAAATGCAATTAGTAATGTTCCTAACATATAAACAAGCATGTCATAAGTATAGATGATTTTTCTCCCATATTTATCGGATAGATGACCACCAATCAAAGCACCTATAGCTGCACCGAATGCATTTGCACTTAAAGCACCTAACCAGCCAACTTGTACACTATTTAATTTTAAATAAGATGTCCAGAGTGTTAATCCGCTAGCGCCTGCTACAATACTTCCTGAATCTAAAAAGTTAGTGAGAGAAACAGCCCAAGTAGAAAAATTTTTTGTCTTAGCCATATAACTTACTTCCTTACTATAAAATAATCAACTAATATCTTAACAAACCTTACATATTTATTTATACCGTATAATGTAATCGCTTACAATGACACTAAAGCTAGAAAATAGTAACATATTAATCGATTTTTTTAGACAATATTTCTCATGCAATCCACCCCGAATAAAATAACCAGCCAGCAAGTAAAATTGAAAATCCCATTGTAATCCAAGCAACAAGTTTGAATGATAGAAATCTAATACTATATTGTCCTAAATACCCTCCTATAAATAGACCTATTGCCATGGGAAAAGCTTTCATCCAATCTACAGATGCACCAAATATAAAAACCATAAGAGCTACTAAATTTCCTATGGCTCCAACAATATCTTTCATTGCATTGATTGTATAAAATTCATCATCTGACAAATAATTAATAAAAATTAAGTGAATAACTCCTGCCGCAGCACCAAAATAACCTGTATACATTCCACCTATTATCAAACCAATATATGATCCAATAATTCCTAATTTTGACCGTTTCTTTTTCTTTAATCCTTCTTCATTCTTTTTACCTTTATTACTTATAATCAATGCAACACCAGACAACAAAATAAAGAATGGTACAATTCTTTCAAAAACTTTTCCAGGAAATTTAATTAACAATAAACTTCCTAGTACTACACCAAACAACAAAAATATGCAGTATTTTCCAAACTCAAACCAATGGCCCAGCATTTTTTTATAAGATGCTAATAATACACCAGGTCCTGTAAAAATTAGCGCTGCAGTACTTGTAATATTCGCTATAATCGGCGAGCAACCCGCCATTAAAAGTGCAGGATACGATACAAGTGATGCCATACTAGCAACTGCCGATACTACTCCAGAAACAATTCCAGCAAATACTAAAAATATAACTATTTCAACTCCCGACATTTCATTTCACTCTTTCTAAATTAAAAAGAAGACCGAATTTTTCATTCGATCTTCTTTATCTGTTATTTCACCTTAAAGGGTAGTTATTAAAGTTTTCATTTTTGTGTGAGATGATAAACGAAAAACTTTTTCTACTTAATTCTATATTTAATTTTTAATTCAAAAAACCTTCTCTTGGGGTAACATTAAAGTACTTAGCAATTTCTATTAATTGCTTATCAGTAATTTCATTGATACGATTTCCTCCTTGTGCTTGAATCGCAGTAAAAATAGTTGCAGCTTTTTCTACTGTTTCAATTAAACCAAAACATTCATCAGGTGTATCACCTACTGCAAAGATACCATGATGTGGCCACATAACTACTCTAAACTTATTTGCAATCTTTTCAGCAGTATGTTCACCAATAATTGTCGTACCAGGAGTTTCATAAGGAATAATACCTAACCCTTCTGGCAAGACTGGCATACTTTCAGCTTGCATCTTCCAAATAGTCTTTGAGAAGTACTTTTCATCAAGTGGTTGTGTAAATGACATCGCAATTAAATTAGTCAAGTGACAATGCATAACAACTCTTTGCTTTGAATCTAATTTAAGTCTTGCAATATGCGCCATTAAATGAGTTGGAAACTCACTGGTAGGCTTTGCACCATCAATATAGCCCCAAACAATTTCACCTTTTTGACCATCATCACTTATACGAACTAACCCCAGATCTTCTTCAGTATTTTGAAATACATTCCTAAAGTAGCGTCCCGTTCCCGTGACCAAAAAGTATTGCCCTGCCACGGCACTAGCATCAAAACCGAGGTTAAACGTTTTTTTAACTTCCTGAACATCATCATATTCCTTCAATTCTTTTGGAGTAATACGAATACTCATATTACCTCCATTTCGCTCATCCCAGCCATTATCATAACTTTGATGGGTGATATTTTTCATATCTCTAACAAAAATTGAATCGATAAACTTCGCCATTTTTCTTCATTGTCTCCTAAAGTTAATTTCTCTTTAATTGAACATTTACTTCATAATCTTTAAGTTCTTTGTACCAATCCATACCTACAGGAACGTTGTTACGCAAACAGAACTCATCCCAAACTGCACCAAATGGGAATGATTTCAATTCTTCGGTTTCAGCCAAACGAAGTGTAAAGTCATAATGGTTTTCTGCATCCTTCAATTCATCAATTGGAGCAAGCAAACCAAGAAGAAGTGCCTTTTGAACTGAACGAGTACCAATTACCCATGCACCCACACGGTTAATAGTAGCATCGAAGAAGTCAAGACCAATGGTTGTTTTATCAAGGAAATTATCTCTTACTAAAGCTCTCATCATTCTAATCAGCATATCGTTCATTGCAGGCACATGGTCACTATCCCAGTGTACTGGACGAGAAATATGCAAAAACATGCCACGACCAAATTCAAGGAATGATGATAAATAGTCTGATGGATCGACCGCTTCGTGGAAGTGACCAATATCCATACACCAATACTTATCTCGAGTTAAGGCATAGTTGTTATAAAATAGGTGAGAACCTGCAGTATAGCTTTCAATACCAGTACCAAACAGTTTACCTTCGTAACTTTCCATCGTATTCTTAACTGGATATTCTTTCTTGTTAATTTCATCAAGAGATTCAACTAATCTTTCACGTGGTGCTAAACGACTAATTGGCTCATCTTTATAACCATCCATAATCCAGAAGTTATCTACTGATTGTGCACCTTGTTCTTCACCAAAGTAATTAGAAATCGCACGTGCATTCTTACCAACTTGAATCCAATAATCACGTACACTCTTTTCAGGACTAGCTAAAGTCCAGTTTTCCTTAACTTTAGGACTTGAGAAAAATGTTGGATTAAAATCAAGATAAATTCCTTGATTCTTAGCCCAATCTACCCAATACTTAAAGTCTTCCGGTCCAACTTCAGAAACATCCTTTTTTCCATCTGTTACTGCATAAATTTGATGAAGTTGTAATCTTTGCTTACCCGGAATCATCTTGAAAGCTTCTTCCAAGTCACTTGTTAATTCATCAGGAGTCCTAGCACCTCCTGGAAAATTACCAGATACACCAATACCACCTGAAAGAGCTTGATCTGGTGTTAAAAAGCCATGAATATCATCACCTTGCCAACAAGGAAGTGATACTCTAATGTTTTGTAATTTCTTTAATACTTCTTCAGTATCTACACCCACTTCTGCGTAACGTTGTTTTGCTACTTGATATGCTGTTTCTACTTCTTTTTCGCTAACCATAATATTCTCCTTTTAATTCATGTGAAATACTTCATGCAAGTCGTAAGTAACTGGACTTTCATCCGGGTTAACATCCATCAGTTTTGCCATGTAATGCCACCATTCTTTACAACCTTTAGTTTTTGCAATTGCCTTATATTTTTCAATATCATCTACTTCAAGATAGGCAAATAAGGTACCAGTTTTTTTATCTAAATAAATTGAGTAATTATGTGCACCTGCTTCCTCCAATGCTTTTTTCATTTGAGGAAATTTAGTAGGTAAACTTCTGTGTCGCTTTTCATACTCGTCAAAATAGTTTGGATTGACATGCATCATTTGTCCTAATCTGACCGTCATTTAACTCACTTCCTTTTGATTTATATTATGCAAGAAGTCAAAATAGTTATTTAATACTCCTTGATACTTACCTATTTCTGGAATGTACTTTTTAACTTTAAAAGAATTACTAATGATTCTTCTTGCTAAATAAACATTTAATATATCAGCTTTTGTAATCATTTGAACTGTTAAGTTTCCAATTGCAGTTGCTTCATCAGGTCCTGCGTAAACATCAATTCCTGAAATTGTTGCCGTCAATTGATTGAGTAATGCTACATTAGAGCCACCACCAACAATGTTTAAAGTATCAATTTTGTAGCCTAAAATATCATTTAATTTTTGAATTTCTTGAGCATAAAACAATGCCAAATTGGAATAGATTGCCATACAAATTTCACCGAGCGTCTTTGGAATTTTTTGTCCAGTTTCTCTGCAATAAGTTTGAATCTCTTTAATCATGTTCTGAGGATTTACGAAACGCTCATCATTGATATTAATAAATTGTTGAAACGGTTTAACTTTTTCCGCCATTTCTGCCAACTCGCTAAACGAATATTTATCATTTAATTCTCTTTTTACACATTGAATCATCCAAAGACCCATAATGTTTTTAAGGAATCGATAAGTGCCATAAGCACCCCATTCATTGGTATAGTTTTCTTTAAATGCCTTTTGCCCATTTTCTGGAACATTGAGTTCGGTTCCAAGTAATGACCATGTACCTGAGCTTAAATATGCCCAATGATGTCCCATTCCCGGAGAGCCTACTACAGCTGAAGCTGTATCATGAGTTGCTACTGTAATTATGTCAGTATCTGGCAAATCATAATTTGGAAACTTGCTCTTATCAAGCTTTCCAAGAGGAGTACCTGCATCAACTAACTTTGGAAATTGTTCTTGCTTAACATTTACTTTTTCAAGTAAATGTTTATCAAACAATCCTTCTCTTAAACTAAGCATTTGAGTTGTAGAAGCATTTGTCACTTCTAAAACTGCGTTGCCTGTTAAAACATATCCAATATAATCAGGAATCATCAAAATTTTGTCAGTTTTAGCAAGTAAGTCTTTATCTTCTGTAAATAACTGATATAAAGTATTAAAGTTTAAAAACTGAATACCTGTTTTTTTATAAATTTCTTCTTTTGATACTTCTGCTGTCAAATCTTTAATTGCAGTTTCAGTTCTTGAATCACGATAACTAATAGGCTCTTCTAACTTTTTCCCATCTTTGCCTACTAGTACGTAATCAACTGCCCATGTATCAATTCCTAATGAAATTTTGTTATATCCAGCTTTTTTTATTTTTTGAAGTCCTATTAAAATTTCTTTGATAATATGATCAATATCCCATCGATCATGTCCATTTTTATAAGAAAATCCATTCTTGAAACGGTGCATTTCTTTAAGTGTCATTTTGTTATTCTTTATTTGAGATAACATTAAACGACCACTTGAAGCACCGATATCAACTGCTACATATGTGTTTGTCAATTACATTCACCACGCTTTCAAACCTTACACATTATTTATACCGTTATTTGACAGCGCTTACAATGTCATATAAACTAATAACTAGTAACATTTTGGTAGACAAAAAAGATTAATATTTTTGTTTATTATATTTAATTACTGTATTAATTCAAAAAAGTAACATTTAAATATACAAACTATGTCATTTAGGTAGATTTTTTTACTTAAATGTTATAACTAAAATTCATATATTTTATAATAAAGTTAAATATATAATAATTAATCAAGAGTTCTTTAATAATAATAGTGATTAAATAAGATTGTAATCAAGAGGTACATTATGAATAAAAAATTACTAAATAAATTAATGGAACTAACTGATATAGAAAAAGAACAATTAAAATCTCATAAATTTTATTCTGATTACACCGATAAGTCCATTATGAGTTCAAATTCTTATTATAAAATTCCTGTTTTTACTGAGGATTTCTTTAAAAATCAAAAAATATATATTTCAAAGCATAATAGATATGCAGACTACCCTAACCATACTCATACATTTCTCGAAATGAATTATATGATTAATGGGCATGCAACAGAATACATTAGTGGTGAAAAAGTAGTTTTAAATTCGGGAGATATCTTAATTCTTGATGTTGGAACTAGCCACTCTATTAATGCTCTTGGATCAAATGATCTTTTACTTAACATTATTTTTAAAAATGACATTAGCTTTTCTCTTTCAAATATTCGTAGTTTAGGACAAGATAGAAATATTATTTCTAAATTTTTATTAGCAAATAGTCAATTTAGTAAGTATCTTATTTATCGTTGCCAAGATACAGAAGATCAAATACAAATTATTGCTAATCAAATTATAGAAGAATACTATAATCCACAAACTTTTTCTAAAAAATTAATGGATTGTTATCTTAATGCTTTTATGATTTTACTATCAAGAAATACTAGTTTAAATTCTAATAAAGTAATTAAATCTCAAACTCCAAATCTTGTACTTTATATGCTTAAAGAAATTTCAAAAAATCCTAAAACTGTGTCTCTTAATCTATTAGCTGAAAAAACAAATTATAATCGTTCATACCTTGGAAGTTTATTCAAAAAGGAAACAGGTCAATCATTTTCATATGCTTTAACTGAACAAAGATTATTATCAGCGTATGATTTATTAAGTACAACTGACTTACCAATTACAGACATAATCGAAAAAATAGGAATTAGTAATAAAACATTTTTTTATAAAAAATTTGAAGAAAAATTCAATACCAAGCCTAGTGCAATACGCAATAAATGAAATATTATATATTATTTATATAATATTTCATTTACTTTAAAAACTAAAATAATATCCATGCTATATTTTTACTATTAGCATGGATATTATTTTAGTTTTTGTTCTTTATCTTAGAACTAACTTCTTTTATATTAGAAATTAAATCAGTATTTCGATTTCTAACATAAAAGCCATATTCTGTATATAAATCAATATTTATTTCTTTAATTTCATAGGGAAAACATAAATCTGATAATACTTTTGGAATTAATAATAACTCTCCCCTATATTGACATTGATTTATTTGCGCACGATTAAAAATTTTATAATTTCGAACCTTTATAGGAATATATGTATTCTGCAACTTTTTAATGACTTTTGAGTCTCCAGTAATATTATTATCTGGAACTGCAATCGTCATTTGGCTCAACTCTTGTATACGAACTTTATCATTTTTATTTAAACCAGCGGGCATTGCTAAAACATAAGGAATTTTCTTAATTGGAATAAATGTAAAACCCTGCTTAATTATAGGCTCCTTGCTTTTTACCATTTCAATTATTTCAACATTTGCTGGTATATGATTATAATCTGATATTTCTTTAAAAATGATATTCTCTTTATTTAAATGTATCTTTTTTAATATATTTTGTAACAATGTTTGTTTATTAAGATAGCCAGCTCCCACTATTAAGTGTGGTTTAAATGTTTCTAACTCTTTTTCTACTTGTTTACATAGATCAACTATATCTTTAGCATGCATCAAAAAGTATTCTCCACCATTCGTTAATTTAACACCATGTGAAGTTCTAATAAATAGCTTTATGCCTAATTTGTGTTCCAAATTAGTAATTTGTTGAGCAACTGCAGCCTTAGAAATATACAATTCTTTGCTTGCTTTCGAAAAACTACCAGTACGTTCAACTTCTAAAAAAGTATCAATTTCATGATTATACATATTCTCACCTTGAGTAAAGTATAGCCTTTACGCTGCAGCAATTCAATCAATTCTCCGTTTTTAATAAAAGCGCATACAATGTAATTAAAACAAGTAATTAGGAGGTTTTAATTATGAATTATGACATAGTAGTTGTTGGTGCTGGTGCTTCTGGAATTAGTGCCGCATTAAGCGCAGCTCAAAATGGTGCTAAAGTTGTTTTACTAGAAAAAGGTGATAAGTTTGGTGGCGCAGGAATGTTTGGCGCTCAAGGATTATTTGCAGTTGGAAGTAAAGAACAACTTGAACACGGTGAAGAATATACTATTAAAGATGCTTACGAAGAAATCATGAATTATACTCACCACTCTTCAAATGCAAGAATGACTAAAGCAATCTTGCGTGAATCAGCAAGTACAATTGATTGGATGAAAGAAAATGGATTAAATAGTGAATTAGTAACAAATACGCAAGAAGTTCACCAAAATCATCCAAGAACTTACCATCAATTTATTGATAAGTTCAATGGCTTTAAGCGAATCATAGATAATTTCTTGAAAGCTGGAGGTACTTTATTAACTGAAACATCTGGGAAAGAAATTATTCAAAATAATGGTCAAATAACAGGAGTCAAAGTAAGTTCCAGAGGTAAAGAAAAGATACTAAATACTAAAGCAGTTATTTTAGCTGATGGTGGCTTTGTTGGAAATAAAGATGAAGTAGACGAATATGCTAAAGTAAATGGCGAAGACATGTATTCAATGGGTGAACGAAAAGCTGATGGTGACGGTTTACGTATGCTTAAAGAAGTTGGTGGCGTAAGTAACTACAAACGTATTTTTGAAAATCACGCTGCTACAGTATTTTCTAAGAAGAATCTTAAGTGGCACAATAATACTATTTTCACTTTAACTAATCTCCCTACTCTTTGGATTGATAAAGAGGGCAAAAGATTCACTAACGAAGATATTGTTTATGACTTTGCTTTATGGGGTGATACTGTATATCAAGCAGGAGGCTATTATTATTTTTTACTTGATCAAAAATTAGTGAATTATCTAAAGAGTAATTCATTAAACTGGACTAATTCATTTGAAAGAACATTTAGATTATTAGATGGCCAACCAATGACTTATAAAGTTGGTCCATTTAAAAATATTGAAAACGACTTACAAGAAGCTATTAATGAAGGTGCAGCTTTTAAGGCTGATAGTCTTACTGAATTAGCCAAAAAAGCTGGCTTAGATGAAGCTGCTTTGCAAGAAAGTATAAAGCGATACAACCACCTTGTTAAGAAAGGCGAAGATACTGACTTCTACAAAGACAGTCGCTTCATGAATGTTCCAGTAGAAGATGGTCCATTCTACGCTGTTAGAGCTAACTCAACTACATTAGGCACAGTTGGTGGTGGATTAGTAAACGAAGACTTCCAAGCCTTAACTGCTGATAGAAAAGTTATTCCAGGTGTCTATGTTGTGGGAAACAATGCTGGTGGTTTATTTGATTCATCTTATCCAACAATTGAAGGTTTGAGCAATACCTTTGCATGGAATTCTGGTAGAATTGCTGGTAGAGTAGCGGCTAAGTTAATTTAAACTAAATTCTAATAAATAGTTACTATTGAATTTAATATCTTATATAGTAGAAATATTAAATATTATATATTTAAATAATATTTAGTATAAATATAGTATAAAAAATATTTAACATATAAAAAATAAAAGGAGAACATCTCCTTTTATTTTTTGTAAGCAATCTAAAATCTTATTATGCCTTTACTGGCATTTTAATTTTATTTTGAGAAATATTTGAATGCTTATATATAAGTCGATTGAATTCGTTTTTAAAAGCTAAAGCATTTTTACGTACACTTTGATAATCATCAGTTTTAGCAGGACTTACTAAACTACCACCAACGCCAAGTACATATGCCCCACTTTCAAACCAATCTTGCATATTTGATAAGGATACTCCCCCACTTGGCATAACATTTACATAAGGGAAGGGACCTTGAATTTCGTTAATTATTCCTTTGCCGGTTATCGAAGCAGGGAAAATTTTGATCAAATCTGATCCATATGTTAAAGCTGATTGAATTTCTGTTGGACTAAAACACCCAGGAATATACGGAATGTCATAAAGATTACATTCTTTTGCTGTATCTTTATTAAAAGATGGACTTACTATAAATTTAGCTCCTGCTATAATCGCAAGTCTTGCAGTTGTCGCATCTAATACTGTTCCAGCTCCAATTATCACATCATTGTTCTGAGAATAAGCCTTTGATAATTTTTCTATCGTTAAATTAGCATTTGGGGAGGTAAATGCTAATTCAATCGCAGTTATGCCCCCATCAATACAGGCTTTAGCAGTTTTATAAGAATTTTCTTGACTATATCCTCGAATAACTGCTACAATTCCGACTTTTCGTAAACTTCTTAGAGTTTCAAATTTAAACAAACGCATAGTTCTTTAACTCCATCTTTCTATAAAATTCTGCTAATTCTTTTCTCGTTGGGTAGCCATCATTATCACCATGAGTTTGAACTTGCATAGCACCAATAGCATTACCTCGACAAGCAGCTTGAAGATGATTTTTTCCTTCTAGGAGTGCCGTAATTACACCTAGTGCAAAACCGTCACCAGCTCCAACTGTATCTACAACTCTATTAACTATAAATCCAGGAACTAACTTTCCTTTTTCTTCTCCTTTTAATTTAACATATGAACCTTTAGCTCCCACTTTTACAAAAGCTGCTTTAGTTTGTTGATTTTTAAGATAAAAATTACAAATTTCTTCCGGATTATCTGTTCCAGTTAAAATTTTTCCTTCATTTTGACCCGGAAGCACAATATCAGCATATTGGGCTAAGTCATTAATTGTTTTAACCATTTCTACTTTATTACTCCACAATGCAGGTCGCAAATTAGGATCAAAAGTTAATACTATTTTCTTTTGATTAAATTTTTTAGCTAAATAAAAACTACTTTCTTTAGCATCTTTTGAAATTGCTGGAAAAATTCCAGTTAAATGAGCAACTTTAACCCCAGATAAATTAATATCATCAATTAAATCAAAATTAATATGACTTGCAGCTGAACCTTTTCTAAAGTTATAAACATCGGGGTCTCCTTTAGATACTAATTGTTTCATTTGATATCCTGTAAAGTATTTATCACTTCTATTAAGATATTGGGTATCAATATTTTTACTAGTAATTTGATTTTTAATAAATTGCCCTTGCGGATCATTTCCAACTTGGCTTATATATTGCGTACTATGTTCTAACCGACTTACACCAATTGCAACATTAAGCTCAGCACCCCCAATTACTTTATTAAAGTTTGTTGAATCTGTTATAGACTTATCCAATTGAGTTGAGCAAAATACGACAAGTGGTTCACCGATTGTAATAAATTCGCTCATAATTTTTCCTTTCAACTAAATTTCATAATTGAAAATTTTATATTACAATCCTTTTTTAATCTGTTTTCTATTCCAAACCATTAAACCAATTACAATTACACTCAAAATAAGTGCGCCAACAATTGGAAGATTTACAGTACATTCATACACTATCCATGCAAGAGGACTAGCAGCAAAGTCAATACTTGCTACTGAAGAAGTTCCTGCTGGAATCAAGCTTGCTTGGACAATCTTAACCGCTTTAGTAAATATAGTTGCTAATGTTGTTGCTGAAAGCACACCTAAAATCAAACTAATAATTCCGACAAGTAATGACTTAAGCACATTACCATGGGTATAAGGAAGTACTAAAGGAAAAATATAAATTAATCCTGATAAACTTGCAAGTGGTAAGAATTGATTTCCAGGAATCATAACTGACAAAAATAGAATAATTGGAATTAAAAGTAAACTTGATACTAAAGTTACAGGATTACCAATTACTAGGGCTGGTGTCATACCAATATTGAACTCTTTACCTTTAAACTTATTTTTAACAATTTCTTGAGTCTTTTTGGCAATTGGAGCTAATCCTTCGATAAATAGACTAGTAATTCTTGGAATCAATACCATTACAGCAGATAATACAACACCTAGCTGTAAAATCTTAGCAATTGGATATCTAGCTAACATTCCAATTAATGCACCTATAATTACACCTAATACTATTGGATCACCAAGTACTCCAAATTTTTCTTTCATTTTATCGGCATCAATATCAATTTTGTTTAAGCCAGGAATTCGGTCAACTATCCAGTTAACAATTACTGCAAAAGGAATAAAGCTGACACAAAATGCTTGTGGAATTGAAATACCAGTTAAATCTTTGCCATAAAACTTTTCTACTTTCTTTTGTGATCTGTCTGCTCCAATTAGAGTAACAATAATCGTCACAATTGCAGCAAACATGCCCCACCAAAAACTGTTAGTAGCAAAATATACAATAGAACCAATAAAAGCAAAGTGCCAATAATTCCACAGGTCAATGTTTAAAGTTTTAGTAGTACCAATAATCAGCATAATAATATTAACTGCTAATCCCAATGGAATAATAATTGCACCAACTGATGTACCAAAAGCAACTTGTGAAGCAGCTGGCCAACCAATATCTAAAGTATACAAATGCAAATGATAAATTTTTACCATTGTATTAACAGCTGGTCCAATATTTTCTGAAAGTAATTGTGTAATGACACTTAATCCTACAAAACCAACACCCACTTTAAGTCCGGAAACAAGTGACTTACCAAATCCCATTCCAATACAAAGACCAAGTATTAGAAATATAATTGGCATCATAACACTTGCCCCTAAGGACATAATGTAATTTACAACGCCCATAATACTTCTCCTCCAAAGAGAGTATCTCTTCTTAATTTAACGAACCAAGTAACCACCATCTACTGGTAAAATTGCACCATTTACATAGGCTGATGCATCACTTGCCAAAAATACTGCTGGACCCATTAATTCATAAGGTTCTGCCCAGTGACCCATTGGAATTCTACCTAAAATTTCAGCATTACGATCTTTTTGTGCACGAATCGGAGCGGTATTTTCAGTCTTAATATAACCTGGAGCAATAGCATTAACAGTTATGTTATAAACACCCATTTCGGAAGCAAATGCTTTAGTAAGTCCTGCTACACCATGTTTTGAAGCGGTATATGAAGGAATAAATTTACCACCTTGATATGAAAGCATTGAACCAATATTAATAATTTTGCCGTACTTTTGCTTTGCAAATACCTTGCAAGCTTCAAGTGACATGCGATATACAGCGGTTAAGTTAATGTCAATTACTCGTACCCAATCTTCATCTTTTGATTCAAGAAGTGGATTACGTTTAATCATACCTGCGTTATTTACTAAAATATCAATATGTCCCATCTTTTCAATAGCAGTATCGATAACTTTCTTTGGAACATCTGGATCAGTTAAGTCACAATCCATAAATTCAACTTTTTGACCAACACTTTCGATTAACTTACGAGTATTGTCCCATTCCTTCTTACCATAAGTTGGAATGAAAATATCAGCACCCGCCTTAGCCATTGCAATTGAATAACCTTGACCAAGTCCAGTGTTACCACCGGTGATAACTGCAACTTTACCTTTAAGGCTAAACTTATCCATGCTAAAGTTGTTCTTCAATTCTTCTTCATGTTGTCTAATTTCTTCTTCTGTTTCGTGAATTTCTGACATTTTTATGTCCTCCTTATCCAGTAATTAATTTCTTTATAAGAAATTGCATTTCCTTAATTCGCTTATATCATATATTCATTTTCGCTTTTTTGCAAGCGTTTTCTTATTTATTTTAAATATAATAACTGTATAATAAGAACTAAGGAGGTTATAAAATGGTTGAAAAGCACTTATATGGCAGCGTTTTGCTAAAAGCAAAAGATATTTTAGATTTCATTTCTAATTCAGAAATGTCACCAACATTAAAGGAAATAAGTAATGGAGTTGAAATATCTAAACCTACAGTTTTAAAAATTCTACAAACTTTAGAATACTGTGGATTTGTTAGAGCAGTTGGTCCAAATAAAGAGTATTATTTAGGAACAACATTTATTAAATATGGTGACAAGGCAGCAAATAGTTTCGATTTAAAGAAAATAGCAATGCCGTTTCTAAATAAGCTACGAGATAGTACTACAGAAGCAGTAAACTTGGGAATTGTTGAAAATAATAAAATTGTTTTGTTGGATCGTGCTCAAAGCTTAAACAATATTCGTCTAGATTTAACTTTAGGTGGTACTATGCAGATGTACACTTCAGCAATGGGTAAAGCTATTTTGTCATATTATTCCGATAATGAATTAAATGAATATATTGATCATACTGCGCTAAAACCTCAAACAATTAACACTTTAACCACTCGTGAAGAATTATTAGGAGATATTCAAAAAATTCGCCAGCGTGGTTATGCAGTTGATAATATCGAAAACCAAGATGGTATCTACTGCATTGGTTTCCCTATCGTTAAGCATGATCACATTTTTGGTGCTTTTAGTATTAGTGCTCCAGTATTCAGAGTTGATGATGAAAAAATTACAAATTGGATTGAACAAGGTAAAAGGACACAACAAGCAATTTTGAATCAAGTTTAGAAAAAATAGTCATGCAAATTAATGTCTGCATGACTATTTTTATATATCAAACATTTATAATATTATTAATATTATAAATATAAAATATTATATTTATATATAATATTCAATTTTCTGCTGGTGTAGCAATTAACACTTTAAGACCATGGATTAATATAATTGAAGAATTAATTGCCTCATAATCAAAATCATGAACTTCTTGAATTTGTGGAATAATTACTAAATCTCCATGCATAACTTGTCCTGAGTAGTCATCTATTAATGAAATTTTTAGACCAGTATTAGGACTTGCATAGACTGTATATTTATAGTTATTTAAATAATAATTACCACAAATAACTTTAGAAGTTGAAAGTAATTCAAGAATTTCTGTTTCATCTTTAAGATTTACAACTTCGGCTCCATTATTCTTAAACAATACACCTTGCATAGTTTTTCCTTTCTCATTAATTAATAATATATAAAATATTTATCAAATTATAAATATTTTACATATAGTGAATATAGATGAAATTATAAATATATAAAATAGTAAGCAAACTAAATACAAGCAATAATGTTTACTTATTTTTTGTAAGCTGTTATAATCTAGATAATTAATTGTCAAAAGGAGGCGAAAAAAATATTGTCTAATCAACAACTCAAAATTGGAATTCTTAATTTAATGCATGATAAGAAAGACACCCAAAATCGTTATCATAAGATATTTTCTTCAATCAATCAAAATATTACTTTGCAGTTCTTTTATCCTAAAATGCATTACCTAAATCGTCCAGTTCCAAAAAGAGTCGCTAAAATTTCTAATCCACTTGATCTAAAACAAATTAAAAACTTTGATGGCTTTATCATAACTGGTGCACCAATTGAACAGCTTGATTTTAATGATATTACATATATTGATGAGTTCCAACATTTAATTCAAGAGCTCGAAAAAAACCATATTCAGCAATTATTTTTCTGCTGGGGAGCTATGGCAGCTCTTAATTATTGTTACGGCATCCATAAAACTATGCTTAACGAAAAAATTTTTGGAATTTATCCTCATCATATTCTTCATCATAGTGACTTGCTTCAGGGCATTGATTCTGGCTTTCTTGCTCCTCATGCTCGTTACGCCGAAATGAATCATGAAGAAATTTTGCAGGATTCACGATTGCAAATAGATGCAATTACAAACACTGGAGACTTATTTTCAATTTCTTCAATTAAAAGTCCAGAACAAGACTTTATTTTCTCACATTTAGAGTATGATAAAGAAGCTTTAGCTAATGAATACCATCGAGAAATTGCAGCTCATCCAGAAAAAGCATTCAAAAAGCCAGAAAATTATTCATTAAGTAATCCAGTTTTTAATTGGAAAAAAACGCAACGTCAATTTTTTACTAATTGGATAAAAAAAGTTGATGAAGCCAAGAAATTAAAACTAACTCTAGCATCTTAGGAGGAAAACTATGTCAACAATTTATAATTCAATTACAGAAGTAATCGGGAATACCCCATTATTAAAATTAAATCATGTTGTTCCAGAAGAAGCGGCAGACATTTATGTAAAACTCGAATTTGAAAATCCTGCCGGCTCAATCAAGGATAGAATTGCATTAGCAATGATTGAAACCGCTGAACACGAAGGCAAAATCAAACCCGGTGACACCATCATTGAACCTACTTCCGGTAATACAGGTATTGGGTTAGCCGCCGTTGGAGCTGCTAAAGGATATAAAGTAATCATAGTCATGCCAGAAACAATGAGTATTGAGCGTCGTAAGTTAATGATGGGCTATGGAGCAAAATTAATCCTTACTCCCGGTTCAGAGGGTATGAAAGGATCAATTAAAAAGGCAGAAGAACTAGTTAAAGAGAAAGGCTACTTCATACCAATGCAATTTGAAAACATTGCTAACCCAAATATTCATGAATTGACAACAGGACCAGAAATCATCGCAGCTATGGAAGGATCAGGTAAAAAAATTGATGCCTTTGTTGCTGGCGTAGGCACTGGTGGAACTTTATCTGGAATTGGTAAAAGTCTTAAAAAAGCTGATCCATCAACTAAGATTTACGCCCTTGAGCCGGCAGAGTCACCTCTTTTAAAAGATGGCAAAACTGGTAAACATGGTATTCAGGGAATTGCTGCTGGTTTTATTCCTAAAAATCTTGACCAAAATATTTATGATGGAGTTATAGAAATTTCTACTGATAAAGCCATGGAAACTGCACGTGCTACTGCCGCAAAAGAAGGGTTTTTACCTGGGATTTCAGCTGGAGCTAATATTGCAGGAGCCATAGAGCTTGCTAAAAAGTTAGGTAAAGGAAAAAATGTAGTAACTGTTATCCCAGATGGTGGAGATCGCTATCTTTCAACCAAGTTATTTGAATTTTAATGAAATTTATTAAGAAAAGTCTTAGGATATTTTGATTCCTAAGACTTTTTTATATCTAAAATATATCTAATATTTATAAGATATTAAATATTTTATAAATATTAGATACTATATAAATCATTAATATTTAGTTTTCTGCAGGTTCTACGAATAATGTTGGCCCTCCGTCATAACTCATTGCCATAGCAGAATTTATTGCTTCATAGTCAAAATCATGAACTTCTCCAATTTGAGGAACAATGATCAAGTCTCCTATTACAAATTCTTCTCTACGAAGATCCATCAATGAGACATTTTTTTCTTCACTTATAGGATCAAAATAAATAGTATATTTATAATTTCCTATATAATAGTTTCCTGAAATAATTTTTTCGGCTGATAATAATTTAGGAATTTCAATATCATCTTTGAAATTTACTAATTCAAGTTCACCATCAGAACTTTTTAATCTTAATCCTTGCATAATCTTACTTTCTAAATAATTTTGAAATAAGTCCTTGTTTCTTCTTAGGCTTATTTTGTTCTGCCACTTGTTTAACTAAAGTTTGCATTATTTGATTATTAGCTTCATCACGTTTTTCCTGTGCTTTCAAAAATGCCGTCATCGTGTCCTGTTGCTTATCATCTTTATAAACTTCATCATAATACTTTTGAATAAGAGGTTCACCAATAAATTTGTCAAACTTTTTAATATTTAAAATCATTCCATTATCATATTGTTCAATCGCAATTCCAGCTTCTCTTGGAAACATATTGAAATAATTATCTAAAGTCTGATTAATATTTTCATAGCTATTGGCCTTAAGATTATTAAAAATCGCCTTTGAAACTACAAACTGATCAGGATTTGTTTTTGAAACAGATACATGTTCAAAATTGTCATCCTTAATTAGCATCTTCCAAGTAATTCGATTACGATCAACCTTATAATCATAGTTTTTATTAATAATATCAGCTAATTCATTTTGATAACCAAACTTTTTAAGTAGGTTCCAAACAATTTCTTTTGTAATACTTAAATAATCCTTAACTAGGTTAGCCTCATCTTCTCCAGTTAAATTACAAAGACGCCTATTTAATTCATGAGTTACATATTTATAAATATGGTCATTATTATCATTAATTAAAATATTATAATTATACTTCTGTTGTGCTTGTGGAAGCCATGGTGCTTCAAAGGATAAATAATAAACTCGTTTAGTAATTTCTTCTAAGTTATTGATCTCCTTGCTTCCAGCATTATGATTCATTGCAAAAATATTTACATTATGAATACCTGTAATTGTATTCGACCATTGTTTAATTGCATTAGTCGCAACTTTACTATGTAAGAAGTTACCATTCAATTCATCAATAATCATCGGAGAAACAAAACGACCAGAATTTAAATAATTATCTAAAAAGGTTACTGCTTTATTTGTTTGAGCAGAATTTCCATTAATTTCAGAATATTGAATACTCTTAGACGTATCCCCTGTAAACTTCTTAAAGTAATCACTTACTAATAGAGTCTTTCCTGTCGTGCCTCGTCCAATAAGCACCATTGATACTGGAACTTGGTCAGCACTTTTAGAAAAGTTAGATTGATGATAAATTTCTCTAATTTTCCAAATAAGCGGTGAAGTCATTAAGTACATGAAAGCAGACAGAGCTTGATTACTTTCATCTTTTACCTTGTTATATTTAAAACTCTTAATAATTTCAACAAAAACTCTTACATCATCTTTTTCAACTTTAGGAACTTCAAGAGGACGATATAAATTATCATAAGGATCTCGTACCACTAATTGTTCATCTTGATGACTCCACATTGGTTCGGGATATAAGCTTTCTGCATTAATAACTTTTTCATCATCAGCTTTAGAAAAATCTTTATAAACTATTTTCTTAACATTTTCTTTGATTTTAGTAGAATTACGCCTTTTATGTCCCTTTGGAGTATAAATATTATTAACGATTTTTTCAGTTGCTTCAGGAAACATTTCATATGCAACCTGGTCTTTTTTAGCTTGACTTGTTAACTGAACAATATCTTCTGAGTGAACTTTAACAACATTATCAGCTTTTTCAAGCATGTCATCTGTAATAACATTGGTGATCTGCTTAGTATTCTGATTACGAATCTGTTTTATTAATTTTCTATCTAGATATTCTGCACTATCCTCTATGAAGTTCTTTTCAAATAACTTTTGATGAGCTTGATAAATTACTTGATCTTGCTTATTTTCTTTATTTCCTTCATACATCCACATCATTTCATGATTCTTATTAAGAGCTTTTTGAGTCAAATTCATTGAACCATTAAAAATGATAAAGTTATTATCATTTTCTACAATAAAATATTTGCTATGAAAAAGTTGATCTTTAGTGAATCTAAGCTGTAAAGTTTTATTCTCAACTCGATTTAAGAATTCATCACTCATTTTAGAAATTTCTTTTACCTTACGAGGAACATTAAAAAGTTGATCAAGATTTTGACCAATTTGGCTATCTTCCATACCCAGAATTAAATTAATCTGCCTAAAATTAGGTAGCAGCTTTTCTTCAATTATTTTAAAGCTGCCAACAAAGCTCACTCCCTTAAAACTGCTATAATCTGCAATCAACTCAAAAAAATCTGGTTTTTCTATCATTTTTTGATTATTTAAATCATAAATAGTTAACATAATTAATCCTCCTAGTGTTTTTATTTACAATAATTTTACATAACATAACTATTTATTGTAAAATATTTAATATTAAATATATTAATAATATTAATACTATTATTAATATGTTAAATATTGTATATAATAGTTATTTTTTGGCAAAAAAATAGCTTAGAAACTTTTAACTTTCTAAGCTATCAACATTAAATTTATCTTTCAGTAAAAGTATTTGCCTTTACATGATTTAAAATTTCATATCCAACTGCTTTATTTTGACTTTCATTATTCTGATTTTGATTCAAGAACATAATCATACCATCTTTGTTATCAGTAGTCATTTGGAACCAATTACCAAAATGAGTACCATAGAGATTGCCATAAGCCATTTTAAGCTTGCCATCATTCTTAATGTAAAGCCCACCTGAATATTGAGTAACTTTTGCTTGAATATTAGTCAAAAACTTAAATTCATCTTCAGTCAATATCTTTCCATTAGTTAATCCAACTTGAATGCGGTAATAATCCATTGGAACTGAGAATAAGTTTCCTGCACCTGGCAATTGACTAGCTAAAGACTCTTTTACATATTCTGCATTTTTATAATTTTTACGAGTATAGTAATTATAAGTATAAGAAATGGCATCTGTTTTTGTTCTAAATGGAATATCTTCATAAAAGAACGTTCTCTTAAGTCCAAGTGGCTTAATCACACGATTATTAACTGCACTAGCATATGAGTCACCAGTTTCTTGACGAATAATTCCAGCAAGCAAGATATAATTAGCATTATTGTAGTAGTAATTACCAGCTGTACCCTGCTTATCAGAATTAATCTTGTTAACTACCCAATCAATTGCCGATTGTTCAGAAATCACACGACCACGATTTACTTCAGTACCTGTAGTAACAATTCCGGAAGTATGAGTAAGTAAATTTCCTACAGTAATATTCTCAGCATTCTTCAAATTAGGATACCACTTGGAAATCTTAGTATTTTGATCAAATTTCTTAGCATAAATTAATTGAGTAACAATAGCTGCTGTAATAACTTTTTGCAAAGAACAAACTGGATAAACTACCTTAGTATTTCCAGCACCGAGACGGCGACCATAATAGCCATATCCATAACTAATTTGTTGTGGTTGTCCATCTTTGACTACAACAACAGTTCCACGAACTTTATTTCTAGATAAAGTACTACGCACAAAGCTACGCATTTCACTTTTATCATATGCTGCTTCAACTTTAGTAGTTTTATTAAGAGCAACAGGTGCTACTACTCCAAACATTGTTGTAAGTGTGACCAACTTTATTACACTGCGTTTTATTTTTGACTCCATATAAATATTAAACTCCTATATTTGGTATATAAAGTTATTGTAGCACTGTAATATTTTAAAATTCTTTTCAAAATGTTTACAAAAAAATGTCGTAGTTATTAACTGCGACATTTTTCATTAGCGATTAACAAAAGTATCAGCTTTAATCTTCTTTAAAATCTTATAACCAATATCCTTGTTCTTATCTTTAGAAACCGTTTGATTCAAAAACATTACTATTCCATTTTTATTATTTGAAGTTAATTGCAACCAATTAGCAAAATAAGTATCACCAAAATTACCATATGCTACTTCAAGTTTGCCATTCCTTCGCATGTAAATACCGCCAGAATAAGTTGTTTCGCTAGATTTGGCTTTTAAGTGTGTCATATATTTAAATTGCTTTTTAGTCAAAATTTTACCATTTTGAAGACCGCAGATAATTTTATAATAATCCATCGGAGTAGAAAATACATCACCAGCACCAACTAGTTGTGTTGCTAAGGTTCTAGGTACTACTCTAGGATTTTGATAATTTTTACCATGTAAGTAAGTATATGAAATCCCGTCAGTTTTATTCTTAGGAATTTGAGTATATACATAAGTATCCTTCAATTTTAAAGGTTTTACTATTCTATTTTTTAGATTAGTTGCATATGACTTGCCAGTTACTTTTCGAATAATTCCTGCAAGTAAAATATAATTGGCATTATTATAGTTAAAGCGTCCCTTTTTTGTCATACTTTGAGCATTAACTTGGCTTATTACACGATTAATTGCACCCTGTTCAGAGTAGTTAACACCAGCATTAGATTCAGTTCCAACTACATTAATTCCTGAAGTATGTGTCATCAAATTCCCAACTGTAATTCTTGATGCACCTTTCATATGCGGATACCATTTAGAAATTTTAGTATTTTGATTAAACTTATTTTTATAAATAAGCTGAGTAATCATTGCAGCTGTCATTACCTTTTGAAGTGATCCTAATGGATATAGTACTTTAGGATTGCCGGCTCCTAAGCGTTTTTTATAATACCCATAGCCATGACTAATTTGCTCAGCTTTTCCATTCTTTACCACTACAATAGAGCCCCGTACATGTCCTTTTTCCATTGCATTTTGAACATATTTGCGCATTGATTGCTTCTTTTTTGCTTTTTTGGCAGCAAAAACAGTCTCATGGTGAACAACTGGTATACTAGTTGCTAAACTTATTCCAGCGATGACAGAAATTATTGTTTTTTGCAAATTCTTTTTCATTGTGTTTTTAACCCTTCTACTAGTTTCAAGTTACTATTTTAGCAGGTTAAAAATGATATAAAAGAATTTAGTAATAAATATTTTGATTTTTAATTAAAAGTTTCATATGAAACATTATTTTAGATACTAAAAAGATGTAGTAGATTGACCACTACATCTTTTTGGAGATATAAATCGATATGAAGAAAAATGCACTTCTCAAGGAAGGACTCGATCCACTTCCTTATGATAGTCGCTTTTTTACCAAATGTTAAGCTATAAGTATTTTTATTTCTGCTAAAATACTTATATATGTAATATTATAAACATCTATTATATTTTCCATTCAGTCTTATTAGACTTTTCAAGGAATTTCAATACTGATTGAAATTCTTCTTTTTTATCTGTTTTTTTAATGAGATCTATAATAGCTTGATTTACCACTTCATTAATACTATCACCATAATAAGCAGCCATAATGCGCAAATCGCTGTCAATTTGCTTAGTGACTGAAAGAACCCTTTTTTCGGAGCGTAATTCTTCTACTGGTTTCTTACGATGATCAATTTCTTCATTTCGTTTTCCTGCAGGTCTTTCTCTTCTAGAGATACTATCTACTAATGCATCTGCAGGATTCATTTCTTGAGCAGCGCGTTGTACTGAAGCAGGTTGCTTAATATTTATTTTTTTACTCATTATCTAATTCCTCCATTAATTCATCTACAAAGTCACTGATATCTTTAGTAACTTTACTTTTTGGATCATATTCAAATATTGATTGAAATGCATTCTGTGATTCTTTTACAGAGATTGCTTCACGAATTTTTGTATTGAATACATGTGTTTTAAGTGATTTTGCTGCATCATTTAAAGCATCTGACATTGCATTACTAAAAATCGTTCTCGAATTAAATCTACCTATCAGTATTCCTGAAATAGTTAATTTAGGGTTGCTTCTGCGTTTAATTGCTGCCACAGTTGAGCCTAAGTCTCCTAATCCTTTTAAAGAAAATAAATCAGCTTGAGTAGGAACAATTACTGTATCTGATGCAGTTAAGGCGTTCATAACTGCCATACTAAGAGCTGGAGGAGTATCAATGATGACATAATCATAATCACCATCAAAGTCTTGAAGCTTATCTGACAAAATAAATTGAGCATCAAGCATATGATCTTGAGTTAAAGTAACGTCAAGTTTAGCCATTTGATTGCCCGCAGGAGCTAGATCGAGTTGATTGTTGACATGTATAAGAATATCATCAAGGCTTAAATCTTGAGTTAGTAATTCATAAGTTGTTTTACTTGAATCATATTCAACACCAGTTCCGTAACTAGCATCAGCTTGTTGATCCAAATCAATTAGAAGAACTTTTTTACCTTTTTCAATTAAAGCATCTTTTAAAAATAAAGAAGTGGTTGTTTTTCCTGTACCACCTTTTTGATTTGTTACTGTTATAATTTTCATTTTGTACCTCGTAATTCCTATTATAGAGGGATTTATTTTTTGCATACTTATTATATCATTAATTTATATTAGATAGAACATATTTAAAATTTATTAAATATTTTTGATATGTAAAGTAAATAAAATATTGTAAATATTTATAATATTTATTATATCTAGTTAGAATAGTAGTTATAGTAAATAAAAATATTAGTTTATTATTTTATTCGCAGAATGTGTTATTTATAAATTTATAAGGTCTTAGGAGCCAATTTTTTGAAATCTACTGAAAAATGGAGGACTTTTAAATAAACCCTTTATATACCCTTTATATATACCCTTTATATTACCCTTTAGCGCTTCAGCGAGCCTTACAGCCCCAAGGGATTTCAGACTTAATAAACGACGTCTCATGGAGTAAGATAACTTAAAAAAGGTGCTATAAATGCAGTTGTGGTGCGGGTTTGAAGGCTATTTCAATTAAGTTTGATAAGGGTGACGTCTCATGGAGCTGATTTTTTGAAAAAATCAACTTAATCCGTTGGCGCTGTAAGTACGAACTGCTATTTTAATAAGAGTGACGTGACATGGAATCATAAACGACGTGGCGTGGAGATAAGGGTGACATATCATGGAGCTGAAAAAGTAGGTAAAAAAATAAGGGTGACACCTTGTGGAGATGAGTTATCCACAGCTTTTGTGGATAACTTTAATAAACGACGTGACGTGGAACGTAACAGCTATATTTCTTTATTTTTACTTTGAGTTCGTTTACATAACCTAAAATCATTAAAAATAATAAGAGTGTCATCTCATGGAGAGTTAAATTTTAATAAAAAAGATTAACTATTCTGCTTTATAAAAGCGATTATATCAATGATGGATTATTAAGGGTGTCACTTTATGGATTAAGGGGTGACGTCATCTGGAAGTACAAAAAATAAGCTATAATTGCTCTTGAAAGCAATATAATTATTAATTTATACACTGTTTTGTGAAACATTTTTTAAAATATAAACATAGTTCTTGATTGTTTTTGATTTAAAAATACTGATTTTTCAGCATTTTTAAATTAAGAGTGTCATCTCATGGAGTAAGTTGTAATAGGGGTGTCACCATGCGGAAAAATTAATAATTAAAAATAATAAGAGTGTCACTTCATGGAATATTTTTTTATAGGGGTGTCATCTCATGGAGTAAATTGCTTTTTAGCTCTTGCCGTTGTGCTATAAATGTTTTATAGTGTCAATATAAAAAACGACGTCAGTAAAATTAAAAGTCGCTTATTACGAGGTACAAGAAATGCCAGCTAAAAAAAGACCTGTACAAAAAATAATAAAAATAGATAATCGCTTTAATGACGATCCGATTTTTGAACCCATAGATAGTTTGCCTGAAATCAATAGCAATATATTTTGGTTAATTGCAGCCCAAGTAAAAGACCAAGGTAATAATTTAATTACGTTGTCTCCTGAACAAATTAAGCGGGAAATTGGTTATAACAGTCATATTTCAAATAAGCAAATTGCTAAAAACGTGGATGATACCTTTTCAAAATTATTGACTATTCAGCTTTCTAAAGAAGATGTGGATGAAAAAACAGGACATGTAACTAAAACACGTGAAAATATTTTTCAAAAATCAATTGTTGATACAGATACTCTTGAAACAAGTGTTGAGGTAAGCAATAGTTTTTTATATTTGTTTAATCATTTAGAACACTGGACACGATTTTCAATTACACAATACGTTAGATTGCACTCTAATTATTCGCGAAAGCTGTTTAGATTGCTCAAACAATGGCGAACTACTGGAAAGAAAGAGTATCCAATTGAGGAATTTAGAAAACGGTTGCAAATACCGAAGTCATATCGTCCGACAGATATTGATCGACGTGTTTTGACGATTTGCAAGGAAGAATTGAGTGCTAATTTTCAAAATTTTAAAATTAGCAAAAATTATCGTAAAGGAGTTCGAGGGCGAAAATTGGAGTCCTATGTTTTTACTTGGGTACCTGAAATGAAGAATCAACAAGATATTTATTATGACTCAAGTATTGAGGGCACAAATTCAGTGTATTATATTAAGTCCAACGAAAATTTAACCGAGAAGGAAAAATTTAGGGCCTTAGACAGGTTTTTTGGATTTACCCTAGGTACATCACTTAAAGAGCAAAAAAGAGGCGACATACGCTCCTATTTCCTTCCAAACAAGCTTCATGCTAAACGAAAGCGAACAGCTTTTAATCGAACAGATCTTAAGCCGCTTACGCAATATAAGCATGTACAATTTGGACAATTGATTGATGTTTACGAGCATGTAAATAAATTAGGCTTACTTACTGACGAGGATAAACAAGACTTAGAGTTAATTAAACTTGGTTTTGAAAAAACTAAGGGAGAAGTTGAAATCGCTGAAAACGCCAAAAATGGCGTTCTAAGTAATTTAAATGCAGAGGGTAGGGATTTATACTCCAAAGATGTAAAAAGCAATCTGACGCTTGATTTTGGACAATCAGGGGTAGAAACAATGTCATTCTTTGATGATGATGTTGAATAAAAATTGTAGTACAGAATTTTTTTCTGTGCTATTTTTTATGCGAAAAATAAGAAATATTTATAATATTAATAAAATTAATAATATTTGTAATTATATTAATATAAATAATGCTATTTATATTTTTAATATACTTTTGTTTATCGTAATTTTTATTATATTAATTAATGTTAATTAATGGTTATCTATAACGAAAAATATTTTAATATATAAACTATTATTTTTTATATAAACATAAAAATAAAATCATTTTATTGTAGACATGTAATAAATTGTGTGTATAATTATTTTTGTAATTTCTTTTTTACTAAAGAAACTACAAAAAGAGATATAAAGATATAGAGATAATAGAAGGTATAACATTTTGAATAAAAATTTTAAAAAGATAGAGATTGCAACAATGGTTAGTTTTACATGTGTAAGCTACCTGTCATCATTTAATCTTGTGCATGCTACACAGACGTTTTCTGAAGTTTGTGCAACTGATAAAAACATAATAACAACACAAAAAGTAGATGTAAG
Organism: Lactobacillus sp. PSON; assembly: GCF_052615405.1. Lineage (NCBI taxonomy): Bacteria > Bacillati > Bacillota > Bacilli > Lactobacillales > Lactobacillaceae > Lactobacillus > Lactobacillus sp. PSON. The sequence continues at coordinate 139,774 of NZ_JBQXFW010000003.1, forward strand.
AAAAAATAATGCAAATAATCAGACCAAAACTCAATCTGGTATTTATTTTGATAATGAAGAATTACATAGTCATAACCATAAAACAATTGCAGAAATGGCTAATTATCTTAATAAAGAAAATGCATTAGGAATTGCATCTACTTTTCATATTTTTGCCCAAAACACTACTTTAAATGTTGATATTAATGGGAATGTTGCAACTAATAACTTAAATTCAAATGTAGATTTTGGAACACGAGGAAGTGATACAGAAGAAAATTCTAAAATTAACAATTCTCAATGTGATATTAATTATATTAACCATATTAGTAATATTAAGCCAAATTCATTTAGAAATAAGCATAACAAAGTCATTATGGGTTCTGATATTAATGTAAGTACTAATAAAGATAAGAGAATTGTCTTTAATCAAAAAGATGGGAAAAGTTTTTATATTGAACAAGGCAATTTAAATTTAAACGAAACTAAGACTGAGACCAAAAATAATAAATATATTGATATTAATTCTGAATTAGATGAATTATCAAAAAAGTCAGATTATTGGATGGATACTAATTCACAAAATTCCAAAGGAGTTAAAACTTATTTTGAAGATGAGAATAATCGTATTATTGATCTCACAGATGCAGAAATAAACAAAGATAACTTTATATTCGTAACTATTGATGCAAACTTATTGAAAAATCGCCCAATTAATATTAAAGGATTGGGAATAAAGAAAAATAATAAAATTCCAACTGTAGTTATTAATGTTAAAAATACAGATAAGCAATTAAGTATAGGTACTGAGACCAAACTGTATTATAGAAACGCAAATCAACCACTTCCAAATAGTGAATCCCATTTTGAGCAAAATCAACTTTTGTGGAACTTTGGTACACAAATTGATAGTTTAAGTTTTGATTCAGGAAGATTTATGGGAAGTGTTTTAGCGCCTAAGACCAAAATCTTTGGAAATGTAAATATTGATGGGAATATTATTGGTAAAGAGGTTTCTATTTCTGGTGGAGAAAGTCATCGATGGGATTTAGTTACGATAGCCAATAATTCAGGACAAAATCAATACCCTGGAGATTTTATAGAAGATTCAACTTTACCAGAAAATAATGATTATCCAAAAAATGGTAATCATAAGGAAGCAATTCCTAATAACGCACCAAGTTATGACTTACCGGAACTTGATATAAAAGAAGATAAACCACATAACGCACCAAGTTATGACTTACCAGAATTTGAAATAAAAGAAAATGAATCTCATAATTCCTCTAATAACAATTATTCTGAAATCGATGATAAGGAAAACTATGACTCTAACGATAATGGAGAAATAAACAATCCTCCTTTACCTCCATTAGATTCCTCTGATTTGTCTAATTCAACTAAAGAAACAGAAGATTTAAAATCACAAACTAATCAAACAGATGATTTTATTTTTTATCCTCCGCTTGCTAAACATGGCCAGGATATTAATGATGTTAATATCTTGGCAAATAAACCGCAAAAAAATAAAATCTGTAGAAGTAAAATTAATCAAAAATTAGTACATAGAGATATAAAAAAACCGCGCTATTTACCTATAAGTAAAATAAATAAAGCACCTTCCTTAGTTACACAGATTAGTAATCAGAGTCTTAAAAATACAGATTATGTTAATGTACCTGTAACTAAAAAGCTTCCTGCAACTTCAGAAAAGAAAATAAATATTTTAAATTGGATTGGAATTGTGATTATTTCAGGTTTATGTTCTTTAGGCATAATAAAAAATAGATATTAATAATTTTTATTATATTTAATATTTAAATAATATTATTAATATTAATATAAAAGCAAATATAATAAAAAGCGAAAACTACAGTTTTCGCTTTTTTCTATCTATATTATTAATGTAAGGAAGTAACAAATGTAATAAGTCCAAAAATAATTCCAGGGAAATTGGCTACAAAAAGGGGCCAATCTTTTTTCTTCTTCAATATTGCATAAAGAACCCAAATTAAACAATTAATTGCAGCTACCAATGGTTGAATAGGGCTACCATAATTGCCATGTAGGTTGTTTATAATTTGAGGAATATAAGAAATGTACATCAAGATAGATAATACAGATCCAATACGTCCAATTGTCAAGACTGTTTTTTCATCTAAAGAATTTAATTTTTTCAAAAAATGCCTCCTTGGTAAGGCATTGTAGCGCAAATTCAAATATAAAGCAAAAAGAATATATAATTTAAATAATATTGAATATAGTTTTAGTATGTAAAATAGTAATTATATTTTAAATATAAACTATATTTAGCATTGCATATTTTTATCACTTGAAAGTCAATAGTAGATAATTTATAATGTTAAAAATGACCGACGGTCAATTTTGGAATGAGGTATATTAATGGCAAATGTTTTAACTGATGCAGAAAAAGAAAAAAATGCTGCTAAAATTGCAAAAGTAGCTATTAAATTATTTAAAGAAAGTTCTTATAATCAAATTTCAATGAATCAGATAGCAAAAAATGCAGGATTATCAAAAGGAACTCTATTTAATTATTATAAAAATAAAGAAGATTTATTTATGACGCTTCTTTTGGTAGGATATCAAGAATATTTTGTTGAATTATACGAAAGATTAAAACAAAACCCTTTAAAAAGCAAAAAAGATTTGGAAATCTTTTTAATTGGTGAAGTGAGTAATCTAATAAAGAATTATTCATCTCTTGTAAGACTAAATGCCTTGCGTGGACCAATTTTCGAAGGAAAAGCAAATTTAAGTCGAACTAAACTTCAAAGAAAGAAGTTATATCAACGAAGTGACGAAGTAAGTAATTTGATTAATAAGCAAATTGGGCAAGTTGATACTGAGGAATTAAATCATATTTTTGTAATTCAAAGTGCAATTATCAGTGGAATGCTTAATTTGGCTGGTTTAGAGGACTTTAGAGGAAAGCCGACTGGTCAAAGCTTACCATCTTTAAATATAGATGTTACTAAAGAAGCAACAGAAGTATTTAAAAGTTACTTAAAAGATAAACTGAGAGGAAAAAATGAAACAAAAGAATATTAGAAATTTTGCAATTATTGCTCATATTGATCATGGAAAATCGACTTTATCTGATCGAATCATGGAAATGACAAAAACTATCAATAAACGAGAAGCAAGTGATCAACTTTTGGATAGTATGCAAGTTGAACAAAAACATAATGTAACGGTAAAAGCAAGAAGTGTTCGTAACATTTATCAAGCCAAAAATGGTCAGAAATATGAATTTAATTTAATTGATACTCCCGGGCATGTAGATTTTTCATATGAAGTTTCTAAATCTCTTTCAGCAAGTGATGGAGTGATCTTATTAGTTGATGCAACTAAAGGCGTGCAAGCTCAAACTGTAGCTAATTTTAAATTAGCTAAAAAATTGAATTTACCAATAATTCCAGTAATTAATAAGATTGATACTCAAGCAGCTCAAATAGAAAAAACCACTCAAGAAATACTGGCATTGGATCCACGGTTTAAAGATGAAACAATTTATAAAGTTTCTGCTAAAAGTGGTAAAAATGTCGATGAATTATTAGAAGCAATAGTAAATAAGATTCCTGCGCCTACCGGAAATAACTCTCACTCTTTAAAGGCAATTATCTTTGATTCTGAATATAATTCGTATAAAGGAATTATTGCCCATATTCGAATTGTTGATGGACAAATTGAGAAAAATCAAAATCTAAAGTTAATGGCTAAAAATGAAAAAATCACCAATGCAAAAATAGGGATTTTTACACCTAATATGCAAGAGACTGACTTACTTACATCTGGGGAAGTAGGATATGTGGTTACAGGTTTTAAAGATCCTGAAAAAGTCCGCGTTGGAGATACAATTACTAATTTGGAAAAACCTGCATCTAAACCTCTTCCAGGTTATCAACCAGCAAAGTCAATGGTATTTGCTGGAATCTATCCCAAAAATAGTGATTATAAAGATTTGAAGAATGCAATTGAAAAATTAGCCCTTAATGATCCATCCTTTCATTATAAAGAAGAAGTTTCAGAGGCCTTAGGGAGTGGATTTCGTTGTGGATTTTTAGGTGAATTTCATTTACAAATTATTCGAGAACGTTTAAAAGATGAGTATAAGTTAGATGTTCTAGTTACAGCTCCTAATGTATCTTATAAAGTATTTTTGAAACAAGAAAATGGTCAACTTATTGAAAAAGAAGTAAATAATCCAGTTGATTTTCCTAGTTTTGAAAAGATTGCTTATGTTAAAGAACCATATATGAAGATTAAAATTACTACTCCTAGCCAGAGCGTCAGTGCAATTATGAAATTAGTAGAACAAAATATGGGGGAATTGCTGGATATGGGCAATGAGGAAGACTTGGTAAAATTATTCTATAAAGTTCCTCTATTTAAGGTAGCTAATGGATTTTTTAATGAATTAAAATCAGTCTCTCATGGGTATGCAAATTTAGATATGAAATTTTTAGATTATGAAACTAATGACTTGGTTAAAGTAGAAGTTGATGTAAATTACTCCAATGTAGATGCATTGTCATTTATTATTCATCGTCAAGATGTAGCTGAAATGACTCAAGAGTTAGTTCATAAATTAAAATATACAATGCCTAAAAAACTTTATCCTACTCCTGTTCAAGCGATTGTTGAAGGAAAAGCAGTTGCGAGAATAGATGTTCCACCATTAAGAAAAAATGCAGCAGTAAGTGGTGAAAAACAAAGTATTTCTAAAAAACAGGCTTTATTAAGACGACAAAGTTTAAATAAGAGAAGAGCAGCTCATGAAAAAATAGAGTTACCACAAGAAGTATTTAATGTTTTGCTTGAAATTTAAAGTATAAATATATTGAAAAAGCAATAGTTTTGATATAAAAGTGCGTATTCCCCTTATAGTTTGGTATAATACGGAGGTATCGTTTCTTAGAATATAATTAATTTCAGGAAACTTATTATAATATTTCAATTAAAAAGGGGAATGAAAAATGCAAAAAAAGAAGTTAAAAAAGCTTCTTCATGCGCGCAAGGAGTTTAAATCTAGTACAAATAGTGTAAATAATTCAAATCAAGAAGAATATGATTATCAAATTGATGATAAATTAAAATTAAATTTTGTTACTATCAATCAAATTAAATCAGATGGAATGACAGCTTCTTTTAATAAAGTAAGAAGACAAAATACAAAAGAAGTTTTAAATAAATATAATCACCCAGATTCTCAACATATTAGATTAAAACCATACTATGACTCCGGAACTTGGCTTCATTGGATTGGGGTACTTAGCGATTTAACTTTACCTAATGCTATCAATAATTTAACTGGAGAAGTTTTATTAGATAAATTAACGACAGGTGATAATCAAGAATTATTAGATTATCATGTTTGGTTAAATTTAGTAAATGTAAAATATATTCAAGGTGGAAATCAAAAGATTGGTATTGGAGATATTGTACAAGGTTTTAGTAAAATTAAACGCTATAGCGGTAATAAATATGGATTAGATACTACTGTAATTGTAAAAGCAGGTATTTATAAAGGCGTGGACAAACCAGACATTTTGGTAAGTAATTATGATCGTCAAGATGATTGGGTACTTGAAATTGATAATTCAACTGCTGGTCAACGTGCTTGGAATAAATATGAAGAAAGTCAAAATAAAGAAGACCTAGTTAATGAACCTGGACATGTTGAAGCACGTTTTCAACCAAGTCGTTATGAAAAATATCGTGACCGCTTACAAGAAACGGAACGTGAAACTTCAGAAGAAGTTTTACCATTAATTAGCCCTAAAGAAACTGAATATCATGCAGAAGTTGAAAAAATTTATATTGCAAAAGGAACTAAGCCAGGACAACCCAAAAATATGCCTAAGCTTCGTTTAAAAAATATTACCAATCCGCATGGTAGATTAATTATGCCTGTAGTTGATTTGCCTTATATTGAAGAAGCACGAAAAATGGGAGAAGTGGTTCCCGGAGATATTGTTTTATTCCATAGTTCACAAAACCCAACAATGCCAAATGGTTTTGGTATGATGACGCAGTTTAGAATTGGAACTCGTCCTTCAAAGCATTCGTTTATTCCACTTCCAGAATGCAATCCAAATACTTTCCTAGGATATATTATGTGGCTTCATCCAACTGAAGATAATATTCCAGAATTGGTTCTTAATTATCAAACATGGGCTCTTACTCATGGTATTCATGTTGAAGAAATTAAAGAGCAACTTGAAAAAGAAAAGCCAACACATGATTTAACAGAGCAAGAATTAGCTGAAAAGTTAGGAATTTCAGCAGGAAGAATTTATAATGTATTCCGTCAAGGTGTGATTAAGCCAGTTGAAGTTAATAATGCAGTAAGGACATATGGTCCAGATGTTTGGAATATTTTTGTTGACTTGTTATCCGCTCAAGATAATGAATCTGCGCAAAGAGTTAAAGAAAAGTATGATCTTTACACTACTATGGATATTTCTCATTTGGTCAATATTCCTGAAGAACAAATTATTGATAAAATTAGAACTAGTTCATATCAACCACTTAACGGCTGGCACTATAAAGTAAATCTGTATGGTCCTAACGTTTACAAAATGTTTAAAACTAGCCAAACTGCTAAGAGTTTGCTTCCTCCACGTCAAAATATCCGCATTACTAAAGAAATTCCGCGTGATGTCAGCTATGTAGATAAGTTTGAAGAAACTGCTAAAAAGGAAGAAAAGAAAGAACAAATTGTTCAAAAGTCTAAAGCAGTTAAGCAAGAAACAAAAGAAATTGCGAAAACATCTGAAGCTGATAAAGTTGAAATTAGACCAGCTGAAATTGTTAAATCTGAAAACATACCAGAAAAAGAATTAGAAGTTCAAACACCAAAAACTGACTCTAAGATTAAGTTTGTTACTAAGGCAGATCGTCGCCCAGTAATTGAAATTCCAAATAATAAAGTTACTACTGTAAGTCCATCAAAGAAAATTCCAGTTAATAAAAAGGCAAAGTTACATACTGAAGAAGAAAAGGTTGAGACAGTTCCAACTAAAAATCTTGAAGAAATTAATTCTACAGGAAATATTATTATTCAGCTTACTACTTTTGATGGAATTTATTACAATGATAAGTTTGAAAATTTCAAAGAAGCAAAAGAATATATTTCAAGCACCGCAAGTAGTAAATGGGAAAATCACTTCATAACTGCTAAAAATGCTAAAACCGGTGAAGAAGAAATGTTATCAACCAAGGTTATTATGGCTGTTAAAGTCAAGGATTAGTATTAGAAATACCATATAAATTATAAATATTTAGTATTTAATACATCTCATTCATATGAGGTGTATTTTTTATATTATATATTTTTAAAATATTCATAATATTAATAATATTTATAATTGCATTATTTTTAATAAAACTCATCATATTTCTTTTGTTTACAGTAAAACAATGTAACCGTTTACCAATAAATGTGGTATTCTGATAAGTGAAAAAAGAAGTATATATAAATAGAAAGAGCAAAATTATGAAAACAGTAAAATTATTAAAATCACCTTTTGAATATAAAGCTCCAACATTGAACAATGATCATGAAGTAGTTCATTTTTTTGATTCTGTACCATTTTATGAACCGACAAAATTGAAAAATTTACCAACTCTTGCTAAAAAGTTAAATGTTAACCAAATTATGGTTAAAGATGAAAGTAGCCGCTTTGGAATTAATTCATTTAAGGGTGCAGGTGGCTTATATGCAATGGCATGTTGCATTGCTGAAAAAGCTGGTCTTGATGTAGACAATATTACTTATGATGAGCTTATGAAGCCTGAAGTCAAAAAAGTTGCAGAAAAAATTACTTTTTATACCGCAACCGATGGCAACCATGGTCGAGGAATTGCTTGGAGTGCAAGCAAATTAGGAACTCACGCCGTAATTAAAATGCCATATGGGTCACAAGAAGTTCGAGCCGAAAATATTCGTAAAATTCAAAATACTAGTGTCGAAATTACAGATAAAAATTATGATGATACGGTCAAAGAAGTTCGTGAATTATGTGCTAATGATCCTAATGGTATTATGATTCAAGATACTGCATGGCAAGGATATGAAAAGATTCCTGGTTGGATAGTTAAAGGATACAGCTTAATTGTTGATGAACTATTACATCAAATGAAAGAAACACCAACTCATATTTTTTTGCAAGTTGGTGTTGGTTCTCTTGCTGCTGGAATAATTAAGGGTTTAGAAGAACGAATGACTCCTGAAGAAATGCCAATTATTACAATTGTGGAACCAGAAAATGTAGCTTGCTATTATCTTTCTGCTGAAGAAGATGATGGAACTCGTCACAGTATTCACGGTAAGACAAGAACAATGATGGCAGGTTTAAATTGTCAAACACCAAGTATAGATGCATGGCCAGTGATTAAAGATAGCGCAAAGTTTTATGGAACAATTAGCGAAGATGTGGATGCACAAGGTATGGATAGACTATCTCATCCTTTAGGAAATGACCCAAAAGTTATCTCAGGAGAGTCAGGGGCTGCTAGTTTTGCTTATGTTTACGAAATTTTATCAAATAATGAATTATCAAATTTACGTAAAAAACTAGGTATTGATAAAGATTCTAGAATTATAGTATTAAGTACAGAAGGAGATACAGATCCAAATAACTATCGTAAAATTACGAGCGTAGAAAGTAAATTTAAGTAAAATAAAATTTTAATTTAATAATTAATTTACTATAATTGAACTATAACTTGAAAAATATGTTAAACTATTTTGTTAAATAGAGATTACGAATTTGTAAAGAAAGTGTTAATACGTAAGCATTTCTTAATATATTTGAAGCACAATCTCTGTTACAATTAAGAAAAGAAAGATATTAATATTTTCGAGGGAGTTATATCTATAATGAAAAAGAAATTTGGTATTACTGCTGCTGCCATTTTAGCAGCTATCTCATTATCAGCTTGTTCTAATAGTAATCAATCGAGTTCAAGTTCAAGTCAATCAAAGTCAACTAGTGCTCAAGTTGAAAAGAAGTCAAGTTCAACCTCTACTTCATCAAGTTCAACTTCATCATCTAATTCTGTTTCAAGTTCTTCTACTACCAATAGTAGTGCTTCATCAAGTTCATCATCTAAAGCAAATGAACCTTCTTCACAAGCACCTAAGAGTAGAATGAGTCAAATGACTGCTAAGTTACATAAGGCTCTTCCAGGAATGCTTTTACCAACTAAAGATGGTTTAGGAGCAGGTAGTGACAATTTAAATGTTCGCTATACTAAGTCTAATGATACTAATACTGTTTACTACAGTGTTGGTAATTCTCCAGCAGACTTTAATGCGGCTAGCGTAAAAAATGAAAAGCCATTTGCAGTACTTACTCAAACTAAAAATGGCGATGCTGATAGCATCATTAACTATATGCCAGCTGAAAGTGGCTTACCAACTGTTAACTTAGATTCAAATACTAAGGCAACCAGCCAAGGAGCTGCAGGTTCTAAGTATATCCAATGGAACAAAGGTAAGTGGTCATATGTTGTTAAGGGCAATAGCCAACTAAAGCAAGATCCAACAGGTCGTGCAAAGTCAGTTTTGGCACTTGTTAATGAATATGGAATTCCAAACACTACAAGTCATGGTAGTTTAAATGTAGTTATGGGTGATAGCGTAGGTTCACTTAATACTACTATTGCTTGGCAAGATGGAAATAGTGTTTACAAGTTAGAAGCACATGATACTGAAACTGCATTAAAAATGTTAAATAGTTTGAAGTAAAGATTTTAACTTACTTACAAAAAATCAGAAATAACTGTTGACAGGGATAATTTTACCGGTTATAGTTTAATTATAAATTTTAGCAAAAGGAGATGAAGAACATGTTGGTACGTAATATTAAATTGCAAAAGCAAAATACTGTATGTTGTTGCACTAGCTGCAATTTATTTGTCATGCCCAACGTGCGACACATCTCTACAAGTATTGAAATCTAATTAAAATTAATTAGATTTAATATAAGTTAACGAGCTGTATTCCAAGTTGGGATACAGCTCGTTTTTTTGCTGTTAAAAATTAAAAAGGAGAAATTTATCATGAAGTTTAAGACATTTGTTGCAAGTATGGTTACTGTTTCTACCGCTTTGGTACTTGCAGCATGTGGTAGTAATTCTAATTCAAGTAGCGGTGAAGCTAAGACGCTTAATTTAAGTACTACGGCTCCCCTTGATACGATTGATATTAGTAAGTCAACAGGTTATGGTCAAACTGGAAACGTATTTGAAAGTTTTTATAGATTAGGAAAAAACGGTAAGCCAACCGCTGGTCTTGCTAAAAGTGGAACAGTTTCAAAAGATGGAAAAACTTGGACTTTTAAATTACGTAATGCTAAATGGTCAAACGGTGATCCGATTACCGCACAAGACTTCGTATATTCATGGCGTCGCAGCCTTGATCCAAAAACCGCTTCACCATATTCATATCTTTTTAGTGGAGTTAAAAATGCTGATCAAGTTGCAAGTGGAAAATTGATGCCTAGTGCGGTTGGAATTTCTGCTCCTAATAAAGACACTGTAGTAGTAAAGTTAAATAGACCAATCGCTTATTTCAAAGTATTAATGGCTTACCCATTATTTGGACCACAAAACGAAAAAGTAGTTAAAAAGTATGGTAAAAAATACGCCACTAAAGCAGAATACCAAGTATACTCTGGACCATTTAAAATTAAGGGATGGAACGGAACCAATGATACATGGTCATTTGTAAAGAATAATCAATACTGGGATAAAAAAGTTGTTAAACTTAATAAGATTAATTATCAAGTAGTGAAGTCTAACAATACCGGTTATCAAATGTATCAGCAAGGAAAGCTTGACCTTACGCCATTATCAAGTGAACAGGTTAAAAATTTAAAGAGTAATAAAGATTTCACTACTTACCCATATTCATTAGTTAGATTTTTAATGTATAACTTTAAAGATAATAACCCTGTTAACAAAAAAGCATTAAATAATCGTAATATTCGTTTAGCTTTATCACTTTCAATTGATAGAAATATTGTAACTAAGAAAGTTTTAGGAAATGGTTCAACTTTGCCAACTGGATTTGTAGCAACTGACTTAGCTCATGATCCTTCTATTGGAGAAGATTTTGCGAAGCAACAAGCTGTAAAAAATACCGTCGAGTATAATCCAACTTTAGCTAAGAAGTATTGGAAGCAAGGTCTAAAAGAAATTGGTGAAAAGCAATTAACTTTTAACTTATTATCCTCAAATGATGAAGCAGATAGTGAACAACTTACCCAATATTTACAGTCTCAATGGACTAAGGAACTTAAAGGTGTAAAAATTAATGTAACTAATGTTCCTGATAAGTCAACTACTAGTCGTGCACAAGAAGGAGACTTTGATATTTATCTTTCTCATTGGGGTGGAGACTTTAATGATCCAATGACTTTTATGCAAATTCCAAAAACTGGAACTTCTTATAATTATGGTAAATGGTCAAATAATGATTATGACCAATTAGTTAAAAATGCTGGTGACCGCGACGCAAATAATGGCAATAAACGTTGGAATGATTTAGTTTCTGCAGCAAAAATTGTTAATAAAGAACAAGCTATTACTCCAATTTATCAACAAACTACAGCTTACTTGCAAAAACCTCGAGTTCATGGCGTAATTCATAATACTGCAGGAACTCAATGGAGTTACAAATATGCTAGCGTAGACTAAAATATATTTAATTAAAAGAAGGTAAATGTATTAATTAACATTTATCTTCTTTTTTAATGTATTATTGCATATTAGTTAAATTCATTAATATATGCAGTTTTTCTATAAAAAATAGTTATAGTAATCAATAATTAATAAGTTTTTAACATTATAGAATATTTAATTTAAACTATAAATAGTTAGCTGAAGAAAGGAAAATTTTTATATGTCAAATTTAAAATTAACAACAGAGTGGGACAAGACTTTTCCAAAAAGTGATAAAGTAAATCATCGTAAGATAACTTTTCATAATCGATATGGAATTGAATTAGCAGCAGATATGTATACTCCCAAAGATATAAATGATAAGATGCCAGCAATTGCAGTTAGTGGTCCTTTTGGAGCAGTTAAAGAGCAAGCCTCGGGTCTTTATGCACAAACTATGGCTGAAAATGGCTTTATTACAATTGCTTTTGATCCATCATATACCGGAGAAAGTGGTGGAAGTCCTCGTTATATGGCTTCTCCAGACATTAATACTGAGGATTTTCAAGCTGCGGTTGACTTTTTAAGCACACAAGATAATATTGACCCAGAAAAAATTGGTATTATTGGAATCTGTGGTTTTGGTGGAATGGCTTTAAACGCAGCAGCACTTGATACAAGAATTAAAGCGACAGTTACTTCAACCATGTATGATATGAGTAGAATTAATGCAAATGGTTACTTTGATGAACAAGATTCAGAAGAAAACCGCTATCAAAATAAACTAGCATTAAATAAACAACGAACTCTCGATTATAAAAAAGGAACATATAAGCGTGCTGGTGGAGTAGTCGATCCATTACCAGAAGATGCACCATTCTTTGTTAAAGATTACCATGACTATTATAAAACAAGTCGAGGTTATCACCCTCGTTCAGTCAATTCAACTGATGGCTGGAATGTAATTGGTACGATGTCATTTATCAATCAACCGATTTTGCAATATAGTAATGAAATCAGAAGCGCTGTTTTAATGATACATGGTGATAAAGCTCACTCATATTACTTTTCAAAAGATGCTTATAAAAATATGATTAATGAAAGTAAGTATACTGATAATAAAGAATTTTTAGCTGTGCCAAATGCAGTACATACTGATTTATATGATGGTGGAAAAAATCACGTTATTCCATTTGATAAAATGATTGAGTTTTTTAATAAGTATTTATAATAAAAATCGATTTGAAGCAATTCATATGTTAAACATGAGTTGCTTTTTTAATAAAAAATAGTTCACTCAATATTAGAGAATTTAAATGACGATTTGTGGTAAAATTAATACAAAAGTATATTGGAACGAGTGAGTTATGGGAAAATGTAGAAAAGAATTTATTTGGCTTTTGATTGAATTTCCGGATAATCATAAAGAATGGTATTGTGTAAGTCGCGTTTTAAGAGAAGCTTTGTTTGCTGAAAGAACGGTAAACCAATTCTGGAAAAATACGATGATCGGTAATTATATCACAGTTTCAATTAGTCGTTATATCAATGGCCGTGCTCGACTAAAAGTAGGAAAAGTTACTAAGATACGTATTTTACATTATGGATCTAAAGATTATCATTGGACTAGAAACCAGTTCGTTACCCCTGAACATTTAAAAAACTATTCAGATGCATTTAATTATTTAAAGCATAACTATACTTGGTACAATAAGTTAGCGATTGCCGTATCGTTGTATTATTGGCATAATGAATTACTTAGAAATCAAAATAGACAAATGAAAAAGAAGATTCGTCATCTTCGGTATTTATTGAGAAAACGATCACAAAAATAAAGCAGATGTTCACATATAGAAGTGAATATCTGCTTTTTTAATATTTATTTTAAACTAGAAACTGGATAAATAGTGTAATCTGCTCGATAAGCAAATAAGCGATGACCATCAATTACGAATTGAGTAGCGTTTTTCATATCACTCTTATGAATTGAGACATGTTTTCCAGCAAATACTGCAATTGGCATTCCAAGCTGACTTCTAATCATAACTACCTTTTCTTGACCATTCCAATCGTTTTTAAAATCTTGATACATTGTATTTAAAAGTGGAACTGCAAAATTTTGATCTTTAATTTTAACATGTTTATTAAAGAGATCTTCATAATTTTTAAGTCCTTCATAAGCAATTAAAGTTGAACCAACATGTGTCATACGATTGTGTCCATAGTCAACATCAATTACGCTTGATTTTTCACTGCCACCAGTGTCTTTTTGAGACATTTTTTTATCGGTGTGAATGTTGACTGACTTAGCTTTGATCTGATCAATTTTTTGACCATTTGAATCATAAGTTGAAACGGTTAATGGCAATGCACCGATTTTTGATCGCATAGAAAGTTCCCAATTTTCAATGTTGCTACATGCGCTAAGACCAATTGTCAATAAAACTAAACTTAAAAGTAATGCTAATTTCTTTTTTAATTTCATAAATTGTTGCCCTCTCTTAAAAGCTTTATAGGTTGATTGTAGCATATATTAGAAACATAACATTAAGAGAAGTGATTTTTCTATAAAAATATAAATTAATGAGTATTAGTGTTATACTAATAATAGTTTATTTAATTTGTGAAAAATGTAAAATGTTTATTTGTATAAATATATTTATATAACTTTTGAGAAATATAGATCATTGATTAAAAATCAATGGTCTTTTTTTATTGTAAGTGATATCATTTATTTAAACAAAAAAACATGGTTAATTAATTAGGAGGAACAAATGAAATTTGGAATACCGATAAAATTACATTCTAAGTCTGAAAAAGTAGGTAATATTGTAATTAATATTGATTATGATGCTAAAGTTTTATCTTTGATTAAACATGGACTTCAACAAGTAAATCCTGAATTATTTGAAGAATTGTACTTAAAACCAACTCAAAAGTTATTTACAACTAGTTTATATTTTCCAAATTCAAAGTTTACCAAAGACAAAATTATATTAAATGAAAAGGGAGAAATGAAGCTTTTCTTTTCAACAGATGATACTTACTTAGGATTAAACTATTACAATGCATTTGTTAAATTGAGTCATGATAAGAATCTTACCTTTGGACCAAATTTAAACGCGGATATTGGCAAGTTATATATAATTGAATTAAAACCTATCATAAGTAATAATATTATATTTAAAACCATGTCACCATTAGTATTACGTGATGAAAAGGGCATGTTTATCTCTTGTGATAATGAAAATAAAATTGAAGCATATAATATTGCCCTTAGAAGAAATACTTTGACTAAACTTGAAAATAAACCAGAATTACAATCTATGGTAAAAGATTTAACTTTTATCCCAATTAAAACTCGGAAAACTGTTCGTAAATCTTTCAATACTATGGTGGAGTGTACAGTTGGAACTTTTATGCTTAAAGGGAATCCTGCTTTATTAACATTTTTGGAGAATACTGGTTTAGGCGAAAAAACTGGAACTTTTAGCGGGATGATTTCTCCGGTATAGAAAGGTAATTGAAAAAATGGAAGAAGTTAAAACTAATACATTAAAGTCAATTAAATTTAGTACAAATAGTTGGCTTGAAAATGCGGGTATTGTAGGATTAACTAGGATTTTATCTAAAGAAGATTATAAAATTAACGAAACAGCTTTAATAGTCAAATCTACTGCTTTGAATAGTTTTGCAGATAGATATTTTAAATATTTTATTAATAAATATGGAAAATATACTCGTTTTCAACGTATTTTATCTATGGAACTAGTATTAAAAACCTGGCAAGATAATGACTATGAGGAATTTAATCAAGAAAATCTAAATCAGTTAACGGATTGGTTCGATAATACTTTAAAATATTCGATAAATAGTAAATCTTACGTTAAAGTGATAAAGTTTATCAACTCAGACTTTGATGTAATTAATAAGACAAAAGCTTGTAGCAAGTTAATTAAAACGTTGAAGAAGAAAAATGAGTTAACCAAAAGATATGATGAAACACTTAATACTCTAAAGGAATTAATTCCACAATTATTAGAAATAATTGACTATTTTAAGACTCCAATTTCTAAAAAGTATTTCCCTGCTAAAACATTAAGTTATCTTGTTATTAGAAATGCATGGGATGGGGTATCCTTTTTAAATCCGCAAGCTAAGAATTTGGATTTTTATGATGATTTTCAACATTATTTTGTTGATCCAGTAAAAGAATATTTAAATAGAGATACTGAAAAAGACAAGTATACGTGTTCAAATTGTAATCGTACTATGCCGAAACAGACATATTCTTATGGATTTTTAAATGGGATGGGATATGACTTAAATCGAAAGACAAGTAATGCTTGGAACTTTACGAATGACTTGTATATCTGCCCAATTTGCCAATTATTGTATGTAACTGTAAGCGCTGGATTTACTTATAATATGGGAAATAGGGGTATTTTCATTAATGATGATAGCAGAATTGAAGAACTAATTAAAAAAAATGATAGTGTTCTCGATGAAATGACCATAGATATGGAAAATAATGCCTATGCAACACCATATCGTGCATTTTCTGCTAATTTTGAAAAAGCTGCTGTAACTCGGCAAAAAAATATAATGAGTAATATTCAGCTCATAAGTTTTGATAATGAAAAGTATTCTTTTCAAATAGTTCCCACAATTGCTTCTAAAGTATTCACACTTATTAGTGAAAACAAGTTGCATAATGGAAAAAGTATTTTAGAATCTTTGTATTTTGCTGGTATTAAAGGTTATAAAGAAATTAATTACTATAGTATTTTTGATGAAGTTGTGCGAAGATTATTAAATAGTACGGGATTAATTGATTTAGTACATGTAATGGAATTAATGAAATTAAGCGATCCATCTAGTTGCAGATATAATAATTTCCACATTATGGCAGTTTTGCAGATAAATGAAGAATTTATAAACCAACTTAATTTAAAAAAAGGAGAATACAGTATGAGTATTGATATGGGAGAATTTAGTAAGGTTAGAAGCTATGGTATAGCAATTCGTAAGGGCTATGACAACCCCAACAAAGCCCAAACATTAGCATATAGAATGTTAACAGCATTAAAAGCTAATAATCATCAGCAATTCTTAAATTTACTATTAAATGCCTATATGTATTTAGGCAAAATAGTACCTAAAGAGTTTATTAATAATCAAGAAGATGATAAGGCTTTTGAAGAATATGGCTATGCTTTTGTTGCAGGACTTATTGGAAATGTAGATGAATTAAAAGGAGAAAATTAAAATGACTAAACAAGGATTAACATTAACAGCTATTTTTCAAGCTTCAAGTGCAAACTACGGTGAAAGTTTGGGTAATGTGTCGTCTTTAAAGAAACTTACTAGAAATGATGGTCAACAATATACCTATATTTCAAGACAAGCTTTGAGATATAACATTATTGAACAGCTAGGAGAGCCAGTAGCAACACTTTCTACTGATGGAAGCGGAGATAAAAAAGTTATTCAGTTTGCTAAGGATGCTTCAATAAAAGATTATCCAGAAATTGACTTTTTTGGTTATATGAAAACAGAAAAAGGCAATAACTCGAAAGTTCGCTCTGCTAAAGTTCGTTTATCCAATGCTATTAGTCAAGAACCATATAGAGGTGATATGGATTTCTTAACTAATATGGGTTTGGCTAGTCGTATTCGAAAAGCAGAAAAAGATAATTCGATTAGTAATAGTATTGCTCAGTCTGAAATCCAAGATGCATTCTATTGTTACACACTTACTATTGATTTAGATCAAATTGGTATTGATGAAAATGATGGTACGAATTTAGATAACGGAGAAAAAAATCGCCGAGTAGCAAAATTATTATCTACTATTCAATATCTTTACCGTGATATTCGTGGTCGTCGTGAAGATTTGAAGCCTTTGTTTATTATTGGAGGGGTTTATAATATTAAGAATCCTATTTTTGAAAATGCTGTAAATATAAAAGATAATCAAGTTGATATTGAAGCAATTAAGAGTTTATTAGATGATAAAGAGATTGCAGATAATACTGAAGTAGGACTAATGGATGGAATCTTTAAGAATAGTAATAAGATTAAAGAAGACTTAAGTGCTATTAGTGTTGCTAAATTTATGAATAAGCTTAAGAAGGAAGTTGCAAATTCTTATGGTGTTAAAAGCAATTAAATTAACTATTCATCAAGAAACAGCAAATTATCGAGTACCTAATAGTCATTTGTTTAGAGAAAGTTATCCACTTCCACCTTATTCTACTGTTATAGGAATGATTCATTATTTGTGTGATTTTAAGTCATATCATGAAATGAAGTTAAGTATTGGTGGAGACTATGCATCTACGGTTAGTGATATGTATACTCGATATGAATTTAAAAATGGTTATAAGTTTGACTCTAAACGTCATCAATTGGATGCTGAAGGCTTTGGTGTTAGTCGTGGGATTGGATACACGCAACTTTTAGTTGATGTAAATTTGGTCATTCATATTGTCCCAGATAATCAAAATGAAGTTGATGAAATATATCAAGCGTTAAAGTATCCTAAAGAATATCCTAATCTTGGTCGTCGAGAAGACTTAGTAAATATTACAAGTATAAAAGTAGTAGATTTAAAGAAAAAGAAATTAGATGAAGATTTTCAAGTAAAGAAAACTTACTATGTTAGTTTCCAACCAGATGATAATGCAATGTATGGCAATGTTGATGTAAATGGACATGGAACTTATTACAATATTAATAAAACTTATAAATTAATTCCGCTAAAACGTAAGCAACATTATCGCAAATGGAAAAAAGTTCATGTACTGTACGCTTCTGATATTTATTTATTAAAAGATAAAGTATTTCTTTTTGATAATGAGGGAGAGCCTGTCTTTTTAGCATGATGGAATTTTTAGCAAAATCAAATGGAGAAACTTTAATTGATCATACTAATAATTTGCTTAGTCAGTTAAAAATTTTGAAAAATACATATCCTGAGATTTTAACTAGGTCTGATTGGGAGTTATTACAGCTAGCCTGCGCATATCATGACTTAGGTAAAATTAATGATAAGTTCCAAGAAAAAATACGCAAAAACAAATGGCATATAGATGGTGAAATTCCTCATGGATTGCTCAGTATTACCTTGATTCCTGCAAAAGACTTAGAAGGAAAATTTTCTGAAGAGCAAATTTGGGTTTTAATTAATTCAGTAGCAAGGCATCATAAAAGAGATTTTAAAGAAATAGACAAAAAAGATATTGATTCTTTAAAACCTTTAGAAAAAAATTAGCTAATGAAATAGACAAATTAAAAATTCCGGTAGAATTACAAATTCCTGAAAATGTAAGTCGTACATATTTTAACTTTCAATCACAACTGACACTTGAAAATGAGTTAAAAAAGCCTGGTGCAGATGAATTAAAAATACGTCATAAGTTTGACGAATATGTAAAAATTAAAGGTCTGCTTAATCGTTTAGATTATGCTGCTTCGGGCCACTATAAAGTTGAGTCATCTCCAAGAGTAATATTATCTCAAAATATTTTGCAACATTGGAGAAAATCTGAACCTCAGGCTAATTGGAATGAAATGCAGAAATGGACTTTCAAACATCAAGATGAAAGTATTATTGTTATTGGTCAAACAGGATTAGGTAAAACAGAAGCTGCTTTAAGATGGTTAGGAAATGGAAAGTCATTTTTCGTATTACCTTTAAAGAGTGCAATAAATGCTATTTATCATCGAATTAAGAATGTTGTCTTTAACAATGAATCATATAATTCACTTGGATTAATACATTCTGACATGGTTTCTAAAGCTATTGCTGAATTTGGTAATCAGAATAACTATAGTGACTTTCAAAAATATATTGAAGAAGAAAAACAATGGTCAAAACAATTGTCCATTGCTACTCTAGATCAAGTTTTTTCTTTTGTTTATCATTATTCTAATTATGAACCTAAGATGGCAACTTTAGCTTATTCTAAAGTAGTAATTGATGAAATACAAATGTATTCTCCTACATTGTTAGCATATATTATATATGGTCTAAAAGAAATTCAAAGATATGGTGGAAAGTTTGAAATCATGACGGCAACTTTGGCCCCATTCATATTAGATTTGTTGAATATACATGGATTAAAATTTACAATGCCTGAAAAACCATTTTTAGATTCAAAAATTAACCATCGTCATAATGTAAAAACTATCCATGCTCAGTTAGAATCGAAAGATATTTTAGAAAAAGCTCAAGGAAAGAAAACATTAGTAGTTTGCAATACTGTTCAGAAGGCTAATAAGTTATATTTAGAACTAAAAGAAGTAGGTGTTGATGTTCACTTAATTCATAGTAGATTTATTAGAAAAGATCGCAGTATAAAAGAAAACGAAATTATTCATGCAGGCAAAACGACCAATCATAATTTAGAAGTTTGGATTGGCACTCAAGTTGTAGAAGCTTCTTTAGATATTGACTTTGACTTATTACTGACAGAATTATCAGAACTAAATGGATTATTTCAGCGAATGGGACGTTGTTATCGTAAACGAAACTATAAAGGAGAAAATCCCAACGTTTATATTTTTGATGGTGGTAATAAGGCTACTTCAGGGATTAAGAGAGGACAGCATTCTATAGTTGATTGGACAATGTTCAGCATAAGTAAAAATGCAGTTAAAAATTTGAATGGTGTTTTAACAGAGCAAGATAAGATTAATTTAATTAATACGAACTATACTAGTGAAAAAATTTCAGTAGATGATGATAATTTTATTAGTAGAATTGAAAATTCAATTAAGTATTTACAAGATATTGAAGAAACGGAACTTATAAAGAAAGATATAGTTTCTAGATTTAGAGGAATTAATAATGTTGATGTAATTCCTGAGCAAGTGTACTTAGATAATAAGGTTGAAATTACAGATAAGTTGATTCAACTTGATCGTAATAAACAAAAAATAAGAGTTTTATATAAGAACGAAAACAAAAATTCAAATGATATTACAAAGTTGAAAATAGAAAATTTAAAACTAAAAAATTATTTAAATTCTATGACTGTAAGTTTTCCTGTTTATCTACTTGATAAAAGTGAAATAATTAAAAATAAAGATTTACAAGAACTGGGATATATTATTCTAGCTAAAGTTTTTAACTATAATTCAGAAACTGGGTTATCTTTGAATAAGTCAAAAGAGGAAGAAGATGATAATTTTATTTAAAGTCTGTCGATGTCCAATAAGTGAATTATACCTGTAGTTAGACAGATGCTATAAACACTACTGTAAAAGGATTTGGTGGAGAATCTAAAAATTATAGTATATTTTTTAGTTAAATTAGACAGATAGACAGAAATAGGTCTATAATTGTTGAGGTAGCAGGTAAAAATTAGCTTATGGTTTTTATTTAACCTAAGAGGAATGTAAATCCTAACTATTTAGTACAATTCATGCTGAGATTCTTGTTTTTATTTAACCTAAGAGGAATGTAAATTACGCATCAGATACAGCCTTGAGCTGGTCAGCAGTAGTTTTTATTTAACCTAATTTTATTTAACCTAAGAGGAATGTAAATACGGGTTGACCGGGAACACTGAAACTATATTTCACGTTTTTATTTAACCTAAGAGGAATGTAAATGAATTTAATGCTGATAACATAGCACGATGTTTAGGGTTTTTATTTAACCTAAGAGGAATGTAAATATTAAGGCTTACTACACAACTACAACTGAAGATGACGTTTTTATTAACCTAAGAGGAATGTAAATCTTTTTAGACTTTCAAAGCGTACACTGCAGGGGTATGGTTTTTATTTAACCTAAGAGGAATGTAAATCCTAACTATTTAGTACAATTCATGCTGAGATTCTTGTTTTTATTTAACCTAAGAGGAATGTAAATTCATAAGATAGCTAGGAAAAATTTTATTAAAGAAAAGTTTTTATTTAACTTAAGAGGAATGTAAATTTGAGTAATTTAAGCCTTTCTGGATCCTTCTCTTTGTTTTTATTTAACTTAAGAGGAATGTAAATCACGCACGAGTAACTGATATTGCAAGTGATAAGTCGTTTTTATTTAACCTAAGAGGAATGTAAATATCACGAGCATTAAAAAGAATTCCAGCTTCATCAAGTTTTTATTTAACCTAAGGAAAATTCTATTTATTATACTATAGTATAGTTATTCGTAATTTTCTTAATATTGTGCAATAATTATATGTAAGCGCATTATGATATGCTATGAAAAGAAGGCGAATACAAAAGTGCGAGTTACGGGAAATATGGTAAATTACTATTTTGTTTGTAAAAGAAAGTTATGGCTATTTACTCATCAAATTCAATTTGAAGAGACTAGTCAAAAAGTTCAACTTGGAAGCATACTTGATAAAACGAGTTATGTAAATGAAGGTCTTCACCATGTTGCCATGGACAATCAAATAAATATTGATTTAATCCAAAATTGGCAAACTGTTCACGAAGTAAAGAAAAGTAATGCTATTGAACCAGCATCTTTCTGGCAATTAAAGTATTACATCTATTATCTACGTAAAAAGGGAATAAATATTTCGAAGGGGTTATTAGATTATCCTTTACTTAAAAAGTGTGTGAAAGTTGATTATACAGATGACGACCGAAAGCAAATGGAAAAATATATTGCAGATATAAAATATATTTGTGAGCAAAAAAAGCCCGAAAAGCCCCACCTTATGCCAATATGTAAGTCATGTGCATTTTATGAGTACTGTTTTTCTAAGTGAGATAAATTATGGAAGATTATTATTTATTTTCAAGCGGAAAACTCGAAAGAAAAGATAATACTATCAGAATGGTTAAAGATGATGGTAAATATAAAGACTTAAAAATAGAAGTTACAAGAGATATTTATATATTTGGTAAATTACAAGTGAATACAGATTGCTTAAATTATTTATCACAAAATAAAATTCCAATTCACTTTTTCAACTATTATGGTTATTATACAGGCTCATTTTATCCTCGAGAACAGAATGTATCTGGTACCTTGTTAATTAGACAGGTGATGGCTTATGAAAATAGTACAAGACGATTATATTATGCTAAGAAGTTTGTGCTGGGAGCTACACAAAATTTGCTTAGAAATTTAAAATATTATAATCGAAAAAAATTTAATTTAAAGTCTTATATTGATAATATAGAAGAGCTCCAGAGAAAAATAAATAGTGTACAAGATATTAAAGAATTAATGGGATTAGAAGGTTTAATTCATAAGTCATATTACAGTGCATGGAATACCATTTTTAATGGAAAGGCAGATTTTACTAAACGTATTAGGCGACCGCCAGATAATATGGTTAATACATTGATTTCTTTTTTAAATACATTAATGTATACAACTTGTATATCAGAAATTTACGTCACGCAACTTAATCCGACAATCAGTTATCTTCATACCACTATGGAACGTCGATTTTCGTTGTGCTTAGATATATCAGAAATATTTAAACCACTTATTGTAGATAGATTGATTTTTTCTTTGATTAATAAAAAAATAATTACTGAAAAAGATTTTGAGCAAAAATCTAATTACTGTTATTTAAAGAATAAAGGAAAACAAAAAGTTTTACGTGAATATGATAATTATTTAAAAAATAAAATACATCATCGCACCTTACACCGAAAAGTTTCGTATCGCCATTTGATTAGATTAGAATGCTATAAATTAATTAAATCTTTGATTGAGGGTGAAGTTTATGAACCCTTTAAAATTTGGTGGTAATTAATTATGTATATAATATTAGTATATGATATTTCATCAGAAGACAAAGTAGGAGCAAAAGTTTCTCGTCATATTTTTAAAATATGTAAGAAATATCTAAGTCATGTCCAGAAATCAGTTTTTGAAGGAGAATTAACAAAAGCACAGTTAGAAAAATTAAAATCAGAACTTGATAACTGGCTTCGTAAGGATATTGATTCAGTTATTATTTTTAAGAATAATAATAAAAAATGGTTGAAAAAAGAATTTATAGGTGTAGATTTGAGTGAATTAACTGATAACTTCTTTTAAACCAATAAAAAAGGAAGGCTACATTAGCCTTCCTTTTTTATTGAATATGAGTGATATAAGCTTTTAGCAATATTTAGAGGTGAATCTTGCTAAAATACATAATATGAATTAAATAAAAATATGGAATATATCTGAAAAGATATGGGAATTGAAGAGTTACTATATTAGTAGCTCCAAATACTATTTTAACACCTTTTTTAAAAAATGGTAGCGCTTTTAAGACTTATTATTAAAAAAATTGATAATTAAGTGTTATGCTGAAAGTGTATTCAAGACGTTAAAAAAGGAGATCATTATGAAACGAATAGGTATTATAGGTGCCTCAGGCATGGCAGGCAGTGCAATCTTCAAAGCTGCCGAAGAAAATTCAGATTTAAGCCCAGTTGGAATTATTAGAAATGAAAAGAAAGCTCATGAAGTATTGGGTGATAATGTTGATTTAATTTCTGGTGATATTCTTGATATGCCAGAAAGTATGCTCAACAAATTTGATGTAATAGTAGATGCATTTGGTACTACGCCAGATAATGCTGCTGCTCATATTCGTTTAGCTAAAAAATTAATCAGCATTGCTCGTAGAAATAATATTAGAGTAATTTTCATTTTAGGTGCAGGTAGTCTTCATACTGGAGAAGATCACCACAGAGTAGTTGAAGATATTAAAGCTCTTCCAGGTTCAGATGCTTGGATTAATACACCAGTAGAACAATTAAAAGAACTTGAATACCTTGAAGAAGTTGATGATGCTGATTGGTTGGGCATTTCTCCTGCAATGCAGTTTGAAGCAGGTCCTGCAACTGACTACATTTTGGGCAAAGATGAACTTCTTTATAATGATAAAGGCGATTCAAAGCTTACTTCAGGAACAATGGCTGAAGTTGTGATTAAAGAAATAATTAAGCCAGAACATTCAAGAGAAAGAATTACTATTGCTAATAAATAACTAGAAAGAGGTTATTATATGGAAAAGCGCAAAGTTGTTATTATCGGTGCTTCACATGGTGGTCATGAGGCTGCTTTTGAAACTTTAAATCGTTATCAAAATGTAGATGTTACTATATTAGAACAATCTGATTATGTTTCATTTATGTCTTGTGGAATGAAACTTTATCTAGAAGGAAAAACTACAGGTATTAATGATGTAAGAAACTTTAGACCTGAACAATTACA
Organism: Lactobacillus sp. PSON; assembly: GCF_052615405.1. Taxonomy (NCBI): domain Bacteria; kingdom Bacillati; phylum Bacillota; class Bacilli; order Lactobacillales; family Lactobacillaceae; genus Lactobacillus; species Lactobacillus sp. PSON. The sequence goes on from NZ_JBQXFW010000003.1 coordinate 164,645, forward strand.
AAATAAAAATGGACACATTTATAATAATACAAAGGCAGTAAGCATTAATACTTTTGAAAATACTGTTACTGCTAAAAATGTTAAAACTGGAGAAGAAGCAAAATTTCCATATGATAAATTAATAATTTCATCAGGAGTAAACCCAGCTAAGTTAAGCTTGCCAGGGGCAAATCTTGAAAATATTGATTTAATGCGTGGATATTATTGGGCTAAAAAAATTGATGAAGCTCAAAAAGATGACTCTATCCATAATGTTGCAATTATTGGTGCAGGTAACGGAATTGCTGCTGCAGAAGTGATGGCTAAAGCCGGTAAGAATGTAACTTTAATTGATGCTGGCAAAAAACCTCTTGAAAATTATTTGAATAATACCTATACAGATATATTTGAGAAAGTTTTAACCAAAAACGGTGTCAACTTAGCAATGGAAACTAAGGTTACTGGTTTTAGCGGTGATAAAAAAGTAGAAGCAGTTAAAACTGATAATGGGGATATTAAGACTGACTTAGTAATTATTGCTGTAGGAGTAAATCCTAATACTGAATGGTTAGATGGAACTGTTGAGCTATATGATAATGGTTACATTAAGACAGATGAATACTTTAGAACTAGTGCTCCAGATATTTATGCAATTGGTGATGCAGTATTTCCATTTAGTATTCCAGCTAACCGCCGTGTTCCAATTCCTTCAGCAATTGCCGCTCGTCATGAAGCACAATATGTTGTTGAACACTTATTTGAAACAACTCCATCTCGTCCATTTGCTGGAATTGTAGGAGCACAGGTCTTAGAAGCATTTAACATGCATGCTGTTACTACAGGATTAAGTGAAAAAATGGCAGAACGTGCAGGTATTAATGCTTGTGAAGTTATCTTTAAAGACCATCTTAGACCCGCATATATTCCAGAAAAAGATAACCCAGAGGGATATCTTTCAATTGTATATGATGCTGATAGTCATCAAATTCTAGGTGGATCTACTCTTTCTAGTTATGATATTACGGCACAAGCTAATGTATTAAGTTTAGCAATTAGAGAAAAGTTAACACTAGAAGACTTAGCAGAAGCTGATTTCTTCTTCTCACCAAGCTTTGATAAACAGTGGAATTTAATTAATTTAGCAGCTCAAAAAGCTTTAAATTATGATCAAATAGTTTAATTAGTTAGCTTAATAATAATATGAACCTTCAGATTCACAAAGATCTTAGGGTTCATATTTATTTTGACTTGAAAGTCGTTTGTTTTTCAAGTCAAAATATTTGGTTATTTATAAAAAAATATTTTAAAAATGAATACCTCATAATTGTCAGACATGGGTCTAATGATTATGAGGTACTTTTTTAAATAAAAATATGGAATATGTATTAAAGGATTACCTCTACATACGTGGAGAATACAAAACGCTGTAAGTCGTAAAATTTACGGTCACGGGATTACCTCCACATGCGTGGAGAATACTTGTGTAGCATGTGCAACTGCATCTCCAACACTAGGATTACCTCCACATGCGTGGAGAATACTCTTTATAAGGTCGCATATATACACGCTTAAAAGGATTACCTCCACATACGTGGAGAATACTCACGGTTGAAGTAAAAGCTGCCGCCGTACACGGGATTACCTCCACATACGTGGAGAATACATAATTAGAAGCTGAGGTAAGGAAAAGAACTCAGGATTACCTCCACATACGTGGAGAATACGACTTTATAACTCCATCATATACTAATAAATGGGGATTACCTCCACATACGTGGAGAATACATTTTTCACAGAATATATCGACACCTTTTTCTAGGATTACCTCCACATACGTGGAGAATACGAAGCAGTTCAACAAGTCAACTATACATTAAGAGGATTACCTCCACATACGTGGAGAATACAATACTAAATTTGGTGTTTTAGCTAGAACAAAGGGATTACCTCCACATACGTGGAGAATACAAATCGTCTTGCTTCAAAACTTCTAGACTCTCAGGATTACCTCCACATACGTGGAGAATACTACTTTGTTCCATTCACAATGTAACTTGCTAGAGGATTACCTCCACATACGTGGAGAATACTATTGCCGCAAGAAATCACACATGACCCAATTAGGATTACCTCCACATACGTGGAGAATACATCACGCAATGTAAAAAATGTTGACAATATCCGGGATTACCTCCACATACGTGGAGAATACTTAAGAGCTTTAGCTGCTGGTCTCCAAATAAGAGGATTACCTCCACATACGTGGAGAATACAATAAACAATTAGTTGAATTAACAGACGTGATAGGATTACCTCCACATACGTGGAGAATACAATAGTGCTGTTTTTGTTAAGCTCTCCTTAACTGGATTACCTCCACATACGTGGAGAATACAATAATTAGCTTGTGGGCTATTTGACACTAAAGGGATTACCTCCACATACGTGGAGAATACTTAACGTTTTGAAAATCAATAAGGTCGTCTTCGGGATTACCTCCACATACGTGGAGAATACTTTAACATAGTTTCAACATCGTCATCTTTAACGGGATTACCTCCACATACGTGGAGAATACAGTATAATTTAATGTCAGTGTAAGTATTGTTAAGGATTACCTCCACATACGTGGAGAATACACTCATTAGGAAGAGCTTCATAATAGCTATCTTGGATTACCTCCACATACGTGGAGAATACCATCTCTTGATGGCTATAAAGCTGATAAGACAGGGATTACCTCCACATACGTGGAGAATACTCCAATACTTTAGCACAAACTTCAGACGTAAAAGGATTACCTCCACATACGTGGAGAATACCTACACAATCCTTGATTTAAAGCCATTCTTATCTTACGAAAGTTCAAAAAATAATCACTTTCAAAATTAGTTTACCATAATTAGTTGTGATTTGAGAATAAAAAATTAATAGTGATAGAATATAATTATTAATTTTAGGAGGAAAAAATGAAAAGATTATCTATAGCAGCTCAAACATTGTGGGGGAAAAAATCAATAAATGAAGATGGTAACGAACTTTGGCTTCCATTAATTGCTCATATGATTGATACTAAGAATGTGATTAATTGGTTGTATAACCATTATTTAAATGAAGGACAACGACGAATAATTCAAGAAAGTATTGATAATGAAGAATTAGCTCAAAATTTAGTTAAATTCTTAGGCTTTATTCATGATATAGGTAAAGCGACTCCAGTTTTTCAAACTAAACAATCGTATAATCATAGTCAAGATTTGGATGATAAGTTAATAGAGCAATTAATTGAAAGTGGATTTGAGAATTTAGAGGATGTAATGGATGAATTTTCTGATAGAGATACACCTCATGCTAAAGCAGGAGAAGTTATTCTAGAAGAAAATGGACTAAATGAAAGTCTAGGAGCCATCATAGGTGGACACCACGGTATACCTCAAGCAGAGTTTTTTGACTTTGATGATGAATATCAAGAATACTTAAGTAATTATGTACAATATGATGGTGAAAATAATGAAATCCAAGAAAAATGGAAATCAACTCAAAAAGAATTAATTGAATATGGATTAGATATTTGTGAATTATCAAGCTTAGATGATTTACCAGAAGTTAGTCAATCTCAAGCTGTTATTTTAAATGGCTTAGTTATTATGGCAGATTGGTTAGCTTCGAGCTTTCCATTAATATCTTTAGATCAAAAATTTTTAGATTTAGATATGAATGAGAGGCTTAAAGATGGAATCCTTAATTGGATAAGTAATACTGGTAAGTGGGAACCTGAGTCTATAACTGATTCAGATGAACTGTATCAAAAGCGTTTTGGGTTTACCCCTAGAAATATTCAATATACAATGTCTGAAGCTATTCAGAATAGTACGGATCCAGGCATGATAATAATTGAAGCTCCAATGGGAATTGGAAAAACAGAAATAGCATTAACTGCTGCGGAAGAATTAGCAACTAAAACTGGTAGAAATGAATTATTTTTTGGTCTTCCTACTCAAGCTACTACAAATGCAATGTTTAATCGTGTACAAGATTGGTTAAATAATATTGCTTCGGAAGAACAAGAAAATTTACCGATTAAGTTGATGCATGGTAAAGCACAATTTAATAAAGAGTACCAAAAAATTCCCGATGCACAAAATGTTGATGATGAAGGCTCAGTAGTAATTAATAGTTGGTTTTCTGGTAAAAAGTCTATCTTGACAGATTTTACTATTGGAACTATTGATCATTTACTTTTGATGGGATTAAAACAAAGACATCTATCTTTACGACATTTAGGATTAAGTGGAAAAATCGTCATTATTGATGAAATTCATGCTTATGATACATATATGAATTCCTATCTTAAAAAAGTAATAAAGTGGTTGGGTTCTTATCATGTGCCAATAATTGCCTTATCTGCTACTTTACCAATTGAAAGAAGAAATGAACTACTAGAGGCTTATGCGGAAGGAAAATATTTAATTCCAAATATAGATGCTGACGATAGTTGGAACGATAATTGTGCATATCCATTAATGAGTATTTTAGATGGAGACAAATTAACCCAGATTAGTGATTTTGAGAGTACTAATTCTCCTACTGATGTTACTGTTAAAAGATTAGTTGCTGCTGATGAAGCTACTGTTGAAAAAATATATCAAAGTATTAAAGACGGTGGAGTAGCAGGAGTAATTGTAAACACAGTTAAACGTTCTCAGTCACTAGCTAAAATAGCAACAGATCTTTTACCAAATGATGTTAATATTCTTGTTCTGCATTCAGCTTATTTAGCAACTGAAAGGGAAAAACTTGAACAAAAATTGCAAAATTTAATTGGTAAAGATGGAAAAAGACCACAAAAATTAATTGTGATTGGAACACAAGTTTTGGAGCAATCTCTAGATATTGATTTTGATATTTTGTTTACTGATATTGCTCCAATGGATTTGTTACTTCAAAGAACAGGACGACTTCATCGTCATAATATTTCACGTCCTAAAAAATTGAAAAAGCCACAATTATATGTAATGGGGATTGATGATTTTGGTAGTTACGGAGATGCAAATGAGGCAATTTATGATAAATATTTATTAATGAAAACAGATTACTTTTTAAAAGATAAACTAATTCTACCTACTGACATTTCAAAATTGGTACAATTAGTTTATTCTGAAGAAAATAATGCTGATATAAAAGACATTGAAGATGATTATTATGATTTTAAAGCTAAAAATAAAAAGAAGCTACAAGCCTCAAGAGCTTTTCAAATTTGTGAACCTAATAGCGATGATACGATACATGGTTGGTTAAGTTCATCTCAAGTAGATGTTGATAAAGATGAAAGTAAGGCACAGGCAGCTGTTAGAGATATTGAAGAAACAATTGAAGTAATTCTGCTTAAACATACTAAAAATAAAGATTATTTAATTGATGGTACAAATATTGAAGAGCTGCCTAGTCTTGAAAAAGATAAAATTATTGCTACACAAATCATTAGACTTCCTAGAGCAATTACTTATAATATTGATAAATCAATCAAAAAATTAGAAAATTTGACTCAAAAATATTATTATAGTTTATACAAAGATAGTGTATGGCTAAAAGGATCTTTGATTTTGCCTTTGGATGAAAATTTGGAAGCAACCTTAAATGGTTATAGAATTAAGTACTCATCTAAGTATGGTTTAAGTTATTCAAAAGAATAAATGTATTCCTCACTTTTGTGAGGGTGACCCTGTTATTTGGTATTTTATGGATAGTATTCCTCATTTTTATGAGGTTAAAAGATTATGATTGTATAAAATCATAATCTTTTTTATTTTACTCTTGATTATTAATTACTTTAGAACTATCATTACTTTATAGCAATGTTATATGTTACTTTATTGAATAGTAAAGGAGAAACAAAATTGAATGAATACTAGTTTTAATTTAGTTGAGAAACCTTGGATAAAAGTAATTGATTTTGCTGATCAAGAACAACTGGTTTCTTTATCTGAAGTTTTTCAAAATGCTTCGCAGTATCGTCAGTTAGCTGGTGATACTAAGTCTCAAGATTTAGCAATATTAAGATTTTTATTGGCTATTTTGACTAGAGTATATTTTGATTCTAATAATAAAAATGTACTACTTAAAAAATGGAATAAGCTTTATCAGTCTAATGAATTTACACCAGATGTATTCGACTATTTAAATAGTTATAAAGATAGTTTTGATTTATTTGGTGAAAAACCTTTTTATCAAGTTACTGAAGAAGTGTATAACCAACATGTTGAGCCAAAAAAGCAAATAAAAAATGGAAAAGGAACAGTAGCTATTAAGCAAATGAATAGAACTGTTTCAGAAAGTAATAATACTCCATCTCTCTTCTCCCCTAAATCTGAAAGTTATAAAAATAAAGTAAGCTTAGCAGAATTTACTCGTTGGATTATTTCCTACCAAAACTATACAGGAGTAACTGATAAGACTAAGATGCTCAGTAAAGACAAATTCTCTGTTTCATCAGGTTGGCTATATGGACTAAATCCTTTTTTTATAAAACAAGAGAATCTATTTAAAACCCTAATGTATAATTTAGTTTTAGATCCTGATACTAATGTTGAGGAGCAAAAGCCTGTTTGGGAATATGACATATCTGAATATTTAAGAAAACGTGTGAGAGCAGAACTTCCTGATAATATTAGCGAACTTTATACTTTATGGTCAAGAATGCTTCATATTGAATGGTCAGATGCTGGTGAACCAACTATATTTACTGCGGGATTGCCTAAAGTCGATAGTGTTGAAGCGCGTATTGAACCAATGACAACTTGGAGATATGATAAAAAAATTGATAAGTTTAAACCGGCAGTAAAAAGTAAGAATAACTTAGATGTGGCGATGTGGCGAAACTTTGGCCAATATATTGGTGTAAATCAATATAAAAAAGACAGTAAAAATAATCCACAACTGATGCCAGGGTTAATGCATTGGTTACAAGTATTAAAAGATAAAAAAATAATTGATTCTATTTTAGATGTAGATTTAGTTTCTGTTTCTCTTATAAGCGATGGAAATGCTACTTCTCAATCTCCATATGCAGAAGTTGTAGATAATATGCGTATTAAACTTAATGTTTTATTTGATGAAAATCCAGAGTTGATAAATAAGTGGCCTATAAGAATAGACAATACTATCAATCAAACACAAACTGTCGGAAAAGATTTATGGATTTTTGCCAAAAAAACGGCAGTCCTATTAGGTCTGTCTGATAGTACGTTTGCATCAAGGGTTACAAGTCATTTTTATGATAGATTAAACAACTTGTTTTATGGGTGGCTAGCTAGTATATCTGCTGACGATAATCAAGATAAAAAAATATTAGAGTGGAAAAATGAACTTGAAAAAGTGGCAGCTCAAGAAGCTAAAGCAATAGTGGCAAATGTTCCTTCTAAAGCCATTATGGGTAGAGATCAAGAAGATAAAAAATCAAGAGAAAATATCTTCACTGCGTATAATAGTTTCCACGTAAATGTAGTTATTCACCTTGATAAACGAAAAAAGAAAAATAGGAGGTAGAAATGAAAAATAGAGTTTATAATGCAACTTCAATTTGTATTAATCGATTATTTAATAATGGAAATATGGATAAAGCTGCCCTTGCAAATTTACGAAATTCTAAGTCTTTAAATGACCGTTATGCAACAGTAGTTTGGCCAATGATATTTGATGCTATTAACCAAGCTTATGAAAAGAAAGAGGTAAATCAAGTTCTTTCTCAAGATGGCACTCCGACTATAGCTGAAACAGCTATTTACACTGCACTTTGTTGCTATGCCATTTTTCAGCAGGGAACTGATCAAAAAGTATTCGGTTCTATTCAAGAAGATGATGAAGCTGAGAGAGGTCAGAAATTGTTTTCAGCTTTGCGTAAAATAAGTAATTTAACTTCTAAAATGGATGAAGCAACTAAGACATCCCTTGATAAAAGAGTTGATATGACTTTAGCGATGTCAAATCCAACTAGTGTTATTAACTCCGTAGTACATTTATTAAGGATTCTTAAAAGTAAAAATAACAATGTACAAGTTAAAGTGGATTTTGCTCAATTGGCAAGTGACCTATTTTTTATTCAACTAGATAGAACTAGCGCTAGAAAAACATCCCTAAAATGGGGACAAGATTACTATTATTGGAACGATAACGATAAAAAAGAAAATAAATCTAAGGAGAAGTAAAAATGAAAAATTTATATCTTGATATCAATGTATTGCAAACTGTACCATCTTCAAATATTAACCGTGATGATACTGGAACTCCTAAGACCGCAATTTACGGTGGGGTTACTAGATCTAGAGTATCTTCACAAAGCTGGAAAAGAGCAATTAGATTAGCGTTTAAAGATCAATCTAAAGATGCAGATTGGCTTAATAGTTTCAGAACTAAGAGAGCTCCAATGTTACTTGCTAAGAAACTTGTAGAACTTGGTAACTTGGATGAAGAAGCAGCAATGAAGAAAGTTCAAGAAGTGTTTAAAGCAGCTGGTATTAAACTTACAAAGGATAAAAATACAAAAGAACCTATCACTGGTGCCCTTGTTTTGATTAGTGAAGGTCAACTTGAAAAAATTGCTAAATACGCTTTGAGTGTTGATGAGTTTGATAAAGCAACAGCTAAAGAAATAAAAAAGAACTTGATGGAAGATCAGTCCTTAGATTTAGCCTTATTTGGAAGAATGATGGCAGATAATCCAGAATTGAATGTTGATGCGTCAAGTCAAGTTGCACATGCTATTTCAACTCATGAAATCATACCAGAATTTGACTATTATACTGCAGTGGATGATGCAAAAGATGAAGATCAATCAGGTTCTGCAATGATAGGTACTCTTGAATATAATTCTTCAACTCTGTATAGATATGCTAATGTTAATATTAATGAACTTTTCCATAACTTAGGTGATAAAAAATTGACTCTTGAAGGAATTAGATTATTTATCAAAGACTTTATTTTAACAATGCCTACTGGTAAGGAAAATACTTTTGCCAATAAGACTATTCCTCAATATGTCATGATTAATTTAAGAGATGATACTCCTGTAAACTTAGTGACAGCTTTTGAAGAACCAGTTAAAACTAAAGGTGGATATATTAAAAAATCTATTAATAAGTTAGAAGAGGAAAATGAATCAGTGGAAGATATGATTGGTAAACCATTGTTAAATCTTGCTTTGACTAATAAAGAATCTAAAGTTGCAAATCAGGCTGACAATATAAATGATTTAATTGAAAAAGTAGCACAAAGCATTAGTCAGAGGTTAAATGATGAAAACATTAACGATTAAGTTAACTTCTCCACTTCAATCATATGGTAATGAAGCGAACTTTAATATTAGAACAAGTTATCCTCATCCATCTAAAAGTGCAGTTATTGGAATGATTGCAGCTGCATTAGGATATCGTAGAGATGATACTAAACATATTATTAAATTAAATGATTTAAAATATGCTGTTAGAATCGAACAGTCTGGTTCAATGATGCAAGATTTTCAAACGGTAGAATATAATAAAAGCTCTAGTAAAACTGCTCGAAAACTTACTTATAGAAGTTACTTACAAGATGCTGTATTTATGGTTGCAGTTGGTGGAGATGATAAAACTATAAATTCTATTTATGAAGCTTTACAAAGGCCAAAGTTTCAATTGTATTTAGGAAGAAGGTCCAATCCACCTGCTGGTGTTTTACAACTACAGACTTTTGATGAAACTCCAGTAAAAGTTTTAGAAAAAATGGATTGGCGAGCATCTGAGTGGTTTAAAAACAAATTTAAGGAGGCAAAGTTTAAAACAAAAATTTTTGCTGATGCAGATTTATTACCAGATAAAAGAAGTTTTTCTGAAAAAGATTTAATCGTTTCGCTAAATCCTCAAAATCGAGAATATAAATACCGATATGTAGCGAGTGAAATTATAGAAATTAATAATCCAAATATTACAATTGATGATAAGTCAAATGTAACTAATGATTTTGATATTTGGAAATTTGTTTAAAGGAAGGGAGGATTTAAATGTATTTATCAAGAGTTCAAATTGATAGTCGTAACAGATTAAAAATTAAAGATCTAACTCATTTAGGTGCATATCATAATTGGGTTGAACAAAGTTTTCCTGAAAAATATAGTGATGGCGATCGACCTAGACACTTGTGGCGAATTGATAAATTAGGTGATAAAAAATACCTTTTAGTTTTAAGTGAAGAAAAACCAGACTTACAAAAATTAGAAAAATATGGCGTTGAAAATACTGCTGAAACTAAGAACTATGACCATTATTTAGATAGTATTACTTCTAATAGTACATGGAAATTTAAATTAACAGCTAATCCGACTTATAGAATAGTAGATGAAAAAGGTTCAAGAATAGTTCCTCATATTACTATTGATCAACAGTTGAATTGGTTGATTGATCGTTCTGAAAAACATGGTTTTAAAATTTTAACTGATTCTGAGCAATCAACTATTTCTGTAGATATAGTTGCTCGTGATTGGCCAATTCTACGGAAAAATAGACGCGTAAAATTGAGTCGTGTAACATTTGAAGGTATTTTAAAAGTTACAGATTTAGATAAGTTTAAAACTGCATTAACGAAAGGAATTGGTAGAGAAAAGGCCTATGGAATGGGCTTAATAACAGTAATTCCTTTCAAGGCAAATAATGAACAATAATATAGGAGCTGATAAACCCGAACTTAATGAATTAGGTAGAGTTAGTGATAGAATAACTTTTATTTATGTGGATCACGCAGATATTGATAAACATAATAGTGCAATAGAAGTTCATGATAGTCAGGGAACAGTTTATATACCTGTTGCTTTAGTTAGTGTATTGATGGTGGGACCAGGAACTACAATTACGCATCGGGCGATTGAATTAATGGGAGATTCTGGATTATCAGTAGTTTGGACAGGAGAATGGGGTGTACGACAGTATGCTCATGGCAGAGCATTAAACCATTCGTCACGTTTTCTCGAAAGACAGGCTAAATTAGTCTCAAATGAAAGGTCTAGAATATCCGTTGCTAGAAAAATGTATGGAATTAGATTTCCAAATGAAGATTTTTCTCATTTAACTATGGAGCAACTTCGAGGTAAAGAAGGATCCAGAATTAGAAAAGTTTATCAACATGAATCTTCAAAAAATAACGTTAAATGGTCCCGAAGAGAATATAAAGTTGATGAATTTCAAAGTCAGACGCCGATAAATCAGGCCTTAACTGTAGCTCATCAAGCTTTATATGGATTATGTTACAGTGTTGTGGCTGCATTGGGCATTTCGCCAGGTTTAGGTTTTATTCATACAGGACATGATCTTGCCTTTATATATGATTTTGCAGATTTATATAAAGCAGATTATTCAATTCCAATTGCTTTTGAAGTAATTGCAAAGTATGGTAAAAGAGATATTGAACAGCATACTAGGTTGGCTATGAGGGATGCGTTTAAAGATGGAAAACTCTTATCTAAAATGGTAGCTGATTTAAAATATTTATTTGACATTAATGACGATACTAAAGGTGAATTGTTTGGTCTATGGGATAATAAAAAAGGGCTGCAAAAGTACGGTGTCCAATATAAAGAAAGGCAATAATCTATGATCGTAGTTACTTTATCTAAAGTTCCAGCGTCTCTTCGCGGCGATTTAACTAAATGGTGTCAAGAAATCCAGACTGGAGTTTATGTTGGAAACTTCAGTGCTAAAATAAGAGACAGATTATGGCAAAGAATTAACAAAAATATTGGTGTTGGTGTCGCGACAATGGTTTATAATACCAATAATGAATTAGGATATACGTTTAGAACTACCAGACTAGATTATGAAATTGCAGATTTTGATGGTATTCCATTGTTAAAACATTTAAATTCCGTTGATACTAAAGTTAAGCATGGTTTTAGTAATGCAGCTAAAATGCATAAAGCTAGAGTATTTTCTCATGTTCATCAAAAAGGTTTAACTAAGGCATTAAATACGAAAACTGTTACTCTTGATATTGAAACAACAGGATTAAATCCTGAAAAGAATAAAATAATTTCTATTGGAGCAGTAAAAGAAATTGATGGAAAACGTTTTACTTTTTATAAATTAATAAAAGTTAGTGAAGAAATTCCACCAAAAATTTATAAACTAACTAACATAGATAATGCTCTATTGAATAAAAAGGGTGTATCATTGGAAGAAGCACTTATTCAATTAAACTCCTTTGTTAAAAGTGCAGTAATTGTAGGATATAATGTACAGTTTGATATGCAGTTTTTAAGAAATAATTTTCAAAAACTTGACCTACCTACGCTTACAAATGTGACATTAGATTTAATGCCTATAGTAAAAGATACTAATTTATTTTTAGATAATTATAGATTAGGAACTGTACTTAAAGAATATAAGATTGTTAATCATGCTGCACATAATAGTCTCAGTGATGCGATTGCTACATACGAGTGTATTCTCCACGTATGTGGAGGTGATCCCAGTCAAACCACCACTTGCTTTAACTTCATCAGGTATTCTCCACGTATGTGGAGGTGATCCCTGACATGCAAACTAAGGGTTTTATTTCAGATTGTATTCTCCACGTATGTGGAGGTGATCCCATCTGCGTCTTTCATTTTGTTTTACATACAAAGTATTCTCCACGTATGTGGAGGTGATCCTTGATCATCGAATCAAAGGCTAAAAAGCGTAAAGTATTCTCCACGTATGTGGAGGTGATCCTAGTCAATTTTATCTGATTCGGTTTGAAGTTTGGTATTCTCCACGTATGTGGAGGTGATCCTTAACTTGCTTAGAGCTATTAACTTTTGTTAAGGTATTCTCCACGTATGTGGAGGTGATCCTACGCTTAAATAAAAAAGCAATCAACTGACATGGTATTCTCCACGTATGTGGAGGTGATCCTAATACTAACACGTTAATCAGTTCGCAAACCGAGTATTCTCCACGTATGTGGAGGTGATCCCTTATTAAAAGCTGATGTTGTAATGATTGAAAAGTATTCTCCACGTATGTGGAGGTGATCCTGTTTTAAACGCATCAGTTTCACAGGCAGTAACGTATTCTCCACGTATGTGGAGGTGATCCTTTATAGCCTATAATAATTATAGAAAGTTAAGGGTATTCTCCACGTATGTGGAGGTGATCCCCGCTGTATGTTTCATTGCCATCAGTCAAAACAGTATTCTCCACGTATGTGGAGGTGATCCTATTTAAAGAAAACGAAGCGTCATGCATTTTATGTATTCTCCACGTATGTGGAGGTGATCCTATCTCCTCCGTCACCAGCTAACGTTTTCATTGGTATTCTCCACGTATGTGGAGGTGATCCTGAATTTGATGCCATTAATGGTCTTGACCATGAGTATTCTCCACGTATGTGGAGGTGATCCTATCGTCGATAAAGGCTAGTCTAATAAGCTTTTGTATTCTCCACGTATGTGGAGGTGATCCCTAAGGGTTTTATTTCAGATTGGGAACAAGCTAGTATTCTCCACGTATGTGGAGGTGATCCTATGATTTTTTTTAGTTAATCTGCTTTTAACTGGTATTCTCCACGTATGTGGAGGTGATCCTAGTCGACCAGCAGTTAACGTTGATGACTTACCGTATTCTCCACGTATGTGGAGGTGATCCTTGATGATTGAATGTTGATTAACTTTTGATTGAGTATTCTCTACGTATGTGGAGGTAATCCTCAAGACTTTTTGAGCTACGTTACTGATTCCACGTACGTGGAGGTAATCCTAATAGCAGGATTTAAGCTAGACTCAGCAATTGGTATTCTCCACGTACGTGGAGGTAATCCTCTCGCTCGTAAAGCAGATATGACAACACACGCGTATTCTCCATATATATGGAGACAAATAATTAAAAACTGCATAATAAAAGCCCTCTTAAAAGCAAGAGGGCTTTATTAGTATACTGGGTCGGGAGTAGTTAAGATAAATTGGTATGGCATCTCACCAGATAAAACGAACTTTTCATAAAGCATTCTGATTGCGCGTGACATAGACAATTTAACTGCAGAAAGTACTTCCTTAGCTTTCATGTATGCAGTATCATTTACTGATTTTTGAATTTTTTTCTTTTTATCATATTCGCAAACATTATTTTCTAAAGCAGTAAGAGTTGCAATTTTTTGTGCAGTTTCTTCTTCTGTCTTAGTTAATCTCTTAAATGGCAAGATATGATTATTTGCTAAAAAATGAATAAAACCATTAATAAATCCTCCTTGACTCAAACCAATTTTTGCTAGTCGTTTTTTTACAGCAAAAACTAGATCAGAATTGAGTGTTACATTGATCATCTTAGTAATTATTTGCATTCCGGTAGTCCTTTCAAATTTTTGCTATATACTATTTTGTCATATACAAATGCAAAAATAAAGGACGTAATGAAATTTTAATTAGATGTAATAAATGTGAAACATTTTTAATGGTTAAAGGTCATTTTATTGGTAAGTTTAAACTTATAAGGAGCAATTTTAGAGTTTTCAATTTGCTTAATTAACTTTTTATTAGTGACAACACCGATTCGTTTATTAGTTCCATCAATAGCCATTATTATTAAAGAATAGTTGTCACCAGCTTTTAGATTTCCGTTACTGATTGAAGAAAGTTCAGCACTAGGAATAAGAACTTTAAATTGTCCGTTTTTAACCTTAGCGGCTTTTGCATTACCAATGTGAGAAGAATATGCATGGTTCATAAATGCGCCGGAGTCTTGAGTTTGTTTGACAACAATTTGAGAGTTATTTGGAGCTTTACTTGTTCCAGAAATGATAATATCGCCGCGATGTCCATGAATATTAGTAACTTTAACTGGATAAATTTGTAATTTACTAGTGGTCTTCTTTTTGGTAGAGGGTTTAGAGCAAGCAGATAATAAAATTATCAATATAAATGGTAAAAATATTAATTTAGTAAACTTTTTCATGATTTTATCCTTATCTAAAATATATTCGTATTATAAGTATAAGATAGTTAATGAAGAAATGGTGGGATATTTAAATTTTGTATTAAAAGACAACATAAATTAGATATTAGGATTAATTTTTCATTCAAAATTGTGTAAGTATAATACAAATTCTAGAGAAGTAAGCAAATCTAAACTATAATAAAGTTAATCAAACTGTTGTAATTTTAGAAAAGAGATTAAAAATGGAAGATATTAATCAATATTTAGAGCAAATTCCAACAATTCCAGATCAAAATAATAAAAGAATTGCTGCAATCTTAACTAATAGTGATCCATTTACATTGGGTCAAGGAAAGTTATTTGAAATCGCACAACAAGAAAATGACCTTATCTACTGTATAATTGCTGCTAATGATAAGGCAATGTTCACGCAAGAACAACGTGTTGGTTTTGCTGAAAGTGACCTTGCTAGATATAACAATGTTAAAGTTATAAGTGGTAAAGATTTAATTCCAGATTTTAGTGTAAGTATTGAATTTTTTAAAGATCAATTCGCACCTAAACTAAACATTAGTCGTGTATATGTAGGTAAAAAGTTTTTATCAATGGATAATCACTTTGATAATGTAAGTTTGGCTCATGAATTGGGACCAGATATTGAAGTAATAACAATTCCAGATTTAGAAGTAAATGGACAAACTGTAAGTGCAAGTGAAGTTCGGAAAAATATTATGGATAATAATTTTAAAGCAATTCGACCATTTGTAAGTGAAGCAGTTTTTAAAGATATTCAACAAGATCTTTAAAAATAAAAAGGCAGCTTTTATAGCTGTCTTTTTACTTAGAAATATCTTTCATCATTAAAATAGCCTTTTGTGCAGAATTTTTTACAGTTAAGTTTTTAGAAAAATCACGATATTTCTTTCGATAAATTTTTAATTCTTTAGGATGGGTAATCCAATAATTAATTTTTTGAGCTAATATTGTACTATTTCCTGCTGGAAATTTATTCATAGGGCTTAAAGCATAACTAACAGTAGAAGAAAGTGGACTGTCTGCAATAATAGGAACACATCCACCAGCAAATGCTTCCATGCAAGCCATTCCCTCTACTTCAACGTCTGCGCAGTGAACAATTAAGTCACTATGGGCAATGACATGCCTTAGTTGTTGAGGAGTATAAAATTTCATCGTAACTTTTACTGTTAATGAATTGGCCAATTTACGAAATTTCTTTTCTAAAGGTCCCTTACCAGCTAAAATTACGTGAATATTATTAGTGGTTGAAATTTTGCTTAATGCAGTGAGTAAGACCTCTTGGTGTTTTTCTCGAGAATAGCGTCCAATACAAAGAATTGTAAAGGGATGACCGACTTCTTTTTTGTGGGGATTTTCAATAAATGATTCACTGATACCGTTAGAAATTACATAGAGTTTTTGTTTAAAGTGATATTTTTTTAGTTGTCGTTTAACTTTTGCGGTAGGACACTGTAAAGCGAGACAGTTACGAAATGAAATATCACGAAAAAACCACATAAAAAATGAATTAAAAAAGCGATTATTGATATGTAATGTTTCTGTGATGTTTCCAGGAAAAATGTGAAAGGTTCCGTAAACAGGTTTGTTAACCTTACGGGCAAGTTTAGCAGATTCCCATGAAACAGGAAAAGGAGTTTCAACAGCTACGATATCAGCCCAATCAACAGCATTTTGGAGGACTTTCTTTTTGGGTAATGCCAAATGAAAACCTTCTTTAGCAATAATTTTTTTGAAAAATGGAATTGTTAATTCAGGTAATTGATAATCTGGTGTTCCACCAATTGCACAAGATACAATTCTTACTTCGTGCCCCAGTTTTATAAATTCTTGGGCAAATCGTTGGGTAGAAATGCACATTCCATTACTTTTGTTAAAGTAATCATCAATAACAATTAAAATTTTCATTTTACTGCCTCATAATTTAAAAATAAAAATTAACACTAATAAAATTATGATAATAACTAGACAGATAAGTATATAATTTTGCTTATTAGATGATGGTATGGGTTTGGATTCAAGGTTAGTTTTTATTTCAGGATTTTTATTCTTTTTGCGGCTAAGTCGAAATTCATAGTCTTTTCCTTCATGAGGAATAATTCGCATTTCATCAGTAGTATAGGGATTAGTTTGATGATCATAAATATTAGTTAAATAAGTTAAAACATCGTGAAAGTGGTTTAAGCCTAATAATACCATTTCTTTTTGTTTATTTTTTGTTAATTTTTCAAAACGATGTCCATGCGTTGCATCATTGCCCCAATAACGAGTATATGTCATGAAATCTAATACTTTATTGGGGTAGTTCAAATTACGAATTCTTCTTAACGCCTCAATCTTTTTATAAGAAGGCCAAGTTTTCCATTCGTTCCATGTAATGTATGGTTTTTTGCCATATCCTTTTAAAAGTGGTTCCACATTATAAAGTTCATTAAGAACAGATTCTTGTTCATTGCGCAGTCTGCGATATGCATCAGAATAATCATGTGCATGGTAGATTTTAATAATTTCTTGAATTTCGTCATACAACACAATTCCATCTTGTAAATGGTTAAAGTTCCAACTATTTTTTATAAATTTAAAATTAGGTATTTCTATCTTCATATTATCAACTCGATTAAAAAGTATTATATTCTTCAACTTAATTATAACTAAAATTGACATAATAAGTAATTTTTTAAGGTTATGGTATAATTATGGAAGCGATTTCTAATAGATGATATAGAAAGAGGAGATTTAATGGACAAAAATATGAAAAACATGTTAGCAGGTAAACCTTATATTCCTACTAAAGAACAAGGTAAAATTTCGCATAAGGCTCATCGTTTATGCCAAGAATATAATGCTATTCCTGATACTGATAAAAAAGCGCGAGATGCTATTATTGATGAGCTATTAGGAGAACATGGAAATGGTACTTATTTACAAGGATCTATTCAAATTGACTATGGTGTATTCACAGAAGTAGGAGATAATTTTTATTCAAATTTTAATTTAACAATTTTAGATACTTGTCCTGTGAAAATTGGAAATAATGTTATGTTTGGACCGAATGTTACTTTAGCAACGCCTCTACATCCACTTTTACCAGAACAAAGAAATGACCGTATACTTGCTGATGGAACTGTAGGACATTATGAATACGGGGCACCAATAACAATTGGAGATAATTGTTGGTTTGCAAGTAATGTAACTGTTTGTGTAGGAGTTGAAATTGGTAATAATTGTGTCATTGGCGCAGGAGCTGTCGTTACTCACAATATTCCAGATAACTCTTTAGCACTAGGTGTACCGGCAAAAGTTGTCCGTCAACTTAGTGAAAGTGATAGGATAAAAAACTGGCCTTTCTAAAATAACATTTAAATAAAATCTTTAAAATATTTTAAATGCTTGACTAACTCACTCATTCCGCTTTATGGTATCATACAATATGTAGGGATAGTTTATAAGGGAGCTATCTAAAATATATATTCTAGTGAGTAGGTAAACGATTGAAATTATTTAAAAATAAAGGCAATTCTATTAAAAAAGGTTTGCAAAAATTTTTAGCTGTAATTACTGGTCATGCACCTAAGGTAGAACCTGAATCTAAACAGGAACCTCCTCATTCTTCAAGAGAAGACAATTCTAATCAAGGATTTCAAAATAATTCTCAACAACCTCGTCCAGGACATTTGAATGTTCATAAACAATATACCTTACATGATATTGGGCTTGCAGGTGACATTCACCGTCAGGTTGTAGGAAGTGTGAGTCAAAAGGGGGATGTCCATTACCATCAGCATAAAAAGCGTCCCCAGCCTACACATGATACTAGCAGCGAATTAATTGATGAGACTGCCGCTAAATTAAGTAATATTGGTTTGGCCGGGGTGAAAAAACAGAATGATAGAAAGTGATATATATGGATATTTCGAAAGAAATATCCTTTTTTATATATTCTTTTGAATATGTTAAGTGTTAATGATATTATATGTATAGATAAAAACATTTACAGAAAGCATAACAGGAAGGTAGAGCAGATGGCTAAAAACAATCAAATTATTCGTAATTTGACATTTGGACTAACATCAGTATTGGCAGGAATGCTAATTGCAAATATGGGGAAAGATAAAGTAGAGGCTAAAGAAAATACTAAGTCTAACTCCGTAGATGAGTATACTAACTCAAATCACCATGTAAAAAAGAACTCTGTTAAACACATTAATAAAGTAGTAGTTAAAACGGATGGTGTTTTAACTCAAGACAGCAGTCAAGACTATGAAGCAGATCCAGCTTTGAAAATGATAGGACTTAATGGTCTAAAAGAAAAATAAAAAATATTAACTGGTATTTTTATAGAAAATACCAGTTTTTCTATATTTATACTTGAAATAATAATAACATTTGTTATTATTATTTTTAGAAAGAAAACATAATGTAAGGATATAGAAATATGAAAATAAACAGAGTATATCAAGGTGCAATAGTAGGGATTACATCGACAATGATTGGAAGTTTCTTTTTTACCAATAATGTTTTAGCAGATGAGATTGATACAGCTCCAAAATTGTCTAATGAGGATCATGCAGTCACAGAATCTTCAAATGCTAGTAAAGTAGATAAGGTAATTGTGGAATCTAATAAACTACAGGATAGTGAGCAAGATAATAATTCAATATCTTCTGATCAAATGACTTCTAATAAAAAAGATGAAGATGTTGTGTGGGAACCAGCTCCTCCACTAACTAAGGCTCAAGATAATGATTATGATGAAACATCGGGTAACCAAAGTAGTAATGGAGTTGTAAGACCACACGCTCAAAAGACAAGTAAGGCTAAAAAATCTACACAAAAGTCTGCTAAAAAAGTTAATAGTCAAATATCAAATTCTGAAAGACTAAGTAGTTATTCTAATAATACAATTTCTAAGAAATTTAATAATAAAGAATTTTCTTCTGCACAAACTTCACAACATGCTCAAAAAGCAACTATAAGGACAAATGAGACTGAATATAAAATGTTACCTGCAGCTGGAGAAAATAACAATAAAAGTATAATAGTGGGAACTACAATGCTTTTGAGCAGTGTAGGATTATTAGGAATTAAAAAACGCAAAAATTAGCATAAAAAGTTTGAAAAAATTCTGCAATATTTTGCGAAGTTTGGTATAATGAAATTGCCCTGTGTGGGGCATCATAATACACACGAAGGCTATGATGATGGTGGAAAAGGATAAAGCTAATGTTGAAATTAATGGGAGTAGTGTCCTATTAATTAGTTAGCTTATGGCTTTATGGTATGGTAATAATCATACATAAGAAAATAGGAGTTAGGCAATCAGCTTAACTCCTGTTTTTATTCAAAAGTAAAAAAGTAACCTTAACTCTTTGTAATGAGCTAAGGTTACTTTTTTAGTTACTATTAGTTTTTTTTACAGTTAAAAACATAACTATAAAGCTTAATATATAAGCAGTTGCATTAATTATCCATCCTAAGTTATATGAGCCTGTTTGATCAAAGAAAAGACCAACTAAATATACAGATGCTGACATAGCAAAGGCTCCTAACATATTAATGACTGACAGGATGTTGCTATAGTCTTTTTCACCGAATTCTTGTCGAATAATGTAAGGAAGAGCTACTAAGCATACTCCTTGACCTAATCCTAAGATAAAAGCTGAAAGGATAAGCATTGAACTTTCTTTAAATCCGATTAAACCACTCCATCCAATTACACCCATAATGCTATAAATAAGTAAGACTAAGCGAGTATTAAATTTATCTAATAAATATCCAATTGAAATTTTACCAACAGCTGCACCAATCATAACTCCTGATACAACAGTAGCTGCAGTAATTGGAGAAATTCCGATATTGGTAATATGTCCTGAAATATGTTGAACACTTCCAGAAACAAATTGAAGAGCTAACATGGCAAAAGCTAATGCATAAAAAACTGGAGTTTTTAGAGCAGCTTTTAAGTTTATTCCAGCCAAGCTCTTGCTAGTTTCATTTTTAGTGATTTTTCCGTATGCAGGATGAGAATCATCTGGTTTTGGTTTAATTGAAATTACCAAAGGAACTAAAATTAGGGCAATTAGCAGCGCTTCACCAATAAAGCCTCCACGCCAGCCGAATTTAGTAATGATACTTGCAATAATTGGGTTAAAAATTGTTCCCCCAAATGCGGACAAACCTAATGAAATTCCCATTACGGTTCCGAGTTTTTCATTAAACCATTTACTGAGTAATACTGGAATTGATAAGGTGATTGCAATTGGCTGACAAACTCCAATAATTGTCCATGCAATATAAAAATGTATTAATGTGTTAGCAAAAGCCAAACTTCCCATACTAATTGCAATTAATGCAAAACAGGCAGTTAAAAGCCAACGTAAGTTAACTTTTTCCATTATTTTTCCAGCAAATAAAAGTGTAATTGCAGCTGCTGCATTTTGGAAAGTAGTCATTAGAGCAACATTTGCTCGACCTACTTTAAAATATTCACTGACAGGTCCAAAAAACAAACCAATAGTATTAACTAAAAGTCCAAAACCAATCATCGAAATAAAACAACAAACAATAAAAATCCACCAAGGAATAAATGAGTTTTTGTGATTCACTTCTGTTCCTACTTTCTAAATTTCCTACGAAAGATATTATGCCAGAAGTCAATACGAACGATGGATTAAAAAAGTATAAAGAAAGTTTTGCGAAAATTTAAAGTTTAAATTCATGAGTATGTACGTATAATAGTAGATTTTTACGATAGTATAAAAGTGACTTTTGATTAATACGTAAAATTTGTTTCAATTCTTCATCTGTTTTAGTTTTGTCACTTAATTTTGAATAAACATAGCTTAAACGTAAACTTTGTAAAGTTAATTGTATTCCTAACACTTCACGATCTGGTTCAATAGTACGTGCTAAGTTGAAGTCAGATGCATAAAAGCCACCATTTTTTTTGGAAATTAGATAAGGATTATCTTCATGAGAAAAGTCACAATGAGTCCCAATATAGTCGATTAGCACATCATTATTAAGTTGTTGGATTACTGTGTTAAAACGCAAGCGCAATATTTCATCAGGTTTATATCCTAGCGCAGTTGCAAGCATAAACTTAATAGTGATTGGATTTAAGCCATCAATTTGGGCAATTTCTGGAAGTTTATTCATCCAATTTATCACTACATCATGCTGGCGATTCCAATAACGACCACTAATCATTACAACAGGATAATTATCAATTAAATGATGACTATAAAGATAAGTAAAGTAAGCTTTAATATGACTAACGTATTTATTAATTGTATTTTTCTTGAAATGAAGTTCTGTCTCTAAAGAATTAAAAAAGTTTCGTAAATCCGTTTCAGTAACTTTATTAATATCAGGATTATCTATACTATTGATATAATAATTCCAAAAAGTATCGGCTGATTTTTCTGTTAATGCGATTGAAGCATCAGTTAACTTTTTTTCAGTTTTACAATAATTATGAAAGTTCTTCTTGTATGGATATGTCACTTTTATGCACCTCGTTTTTTAATAAGTTGTTACTGCATTAAGTATACTATAGATAAATGAAATTGTACTAAAATTCTTTGTAACGTATAATTAATTAATAAAAAACATTATTAAGAATAATAAGTTGGTGAATAAATGAAAAGCGTGTTAATTAGTCAAGATCTATCTTGTGTAGGACAAGTATCATCAGAAGTAGCTTTACCAATTTTAGCTGCATGTGGTTATCAAGTTGGCTTGTTGCCGACAGCTATTTTATCAACTCATACTGGTGGATTTGGCAATAATACTTATTTAGATTTAAGCGAGGAAATGAAAAAAATCACGAATCACTGGCATGACGCAGGAATTGACTTTTCTGCAATTTATTTAGGATATTTAGGTGGAGGGGCAATTGACTTTTGGCTTAATGAATTAGAAGTTGTAGATAATCAGTTTATTTTAATTGATCCAGTGATGGGTGACCATGGTAAGTTGTATAGCGGAATGAATAATGAATATGTAGAAAAAATGCGGCAGTTAGTTAAACAAGCAACAATATTGACTCCTAATTTAACAGAAGCGATGTATTTATTGAATAAAAAAATTTCCTTAGATAACGTAGATTTAGCCCAAGCAAGAGAATTAGCAGAAGAATTAATTGAAAAATTTGCCTTATCTAAAGTAATTATTACAGGGATTCCGCTAAATAACAAAATAGGAATAGTTGGAGTAGAAGATAAAAGAGCTTGGAGTATTTTAGAAGATAAATTATCAGGTTCATTTTTTGGTACAGGTGACATGTTTGCTAGTAGTTTTTTAGCTGGAGTTTTAGCAAAAAAAGGATTAAAAGAATCTGCTCAAATAGCTGGAGAGTTTGTTAAAATTGCAATTAAAAATACGCCTAATGATCAAGATAGAAGATTTGGACCAAATTATGCTGCTGGTTTAAGTTATTTAATGGAGGAATGTAAAAAATAATGAGAGATAATAAGAATTCTTTGCAAAATGTTATTATTACGGGAATGTTTGCTGCTTTAATTTATTTAGGCGTTTGGGTATTGCGAATTCCAATTCCAGCACTTGTTGGAAGACCTTTTATTCATTTTGGTAATACTTTAACAGCAGTTGCTATTCTTTATTTAGGTTATAGAAAAGGAATGCTGGCTGGAATTATTGGGTTAGGCAGCTTTGATATTCTTAATGGCTATGCAGCAACCTCTTGGCTTACAATGCTAGAAGTAGTAGTGGTAGCGAGTGTTTTGAGTGGAATTTTTCGTTTAATGAATTATCAAGATACAAAGAAAAATATTATCATTCTTGGAATTGTAGCAGGTTTAACAAAAATTCTGACGACTTATTGTGTATCAATTATTGGAGCTTTAATGGTTGGTACAACTTTAAAAGTAGCCTATATTGCTTCATTTTTGA
Organism: Lactobacillus sp. PSON; assembly: GCF_052615405.1. NCBI lineage: Bacteria > Bacillati > Bacillota > Bacilli > Lactobacillales > Lactobacillaceae > Lactobacillus > Lactobacillus sp. PSON. Next base: position 188,506 of record NZ_JBQXFW010000003.1, read on the forward strand.
GTTTACCTGCAACTGTAATCAACTCTATCACAACAGCGATTTGTACACCATTACTTTATTTTGCATTAACTGAAGTATCTAGTAAAGTATTAAGACGTGCAAGATAATACTAAAAATCCTGAAACTCATATTGAAATGAATTTCAGGATTTTTTTAATATTAATATTTTACTGGAACATATCCATGATTAATTGCGTCAGCTTTTACATTAGAAACATCTGCAAATTCTTCTTGTTCTTTAGGATCATTCTCTAAATTTTCATAAATTCTTACAGCAGGAGTTTCTTCGTCTTCTGCAGCTTCTGCCTTGGTCTTCTTAATTGCTTTTTTAGCAACGATACCTGCAAGACCACCAGCTAACAAACCGGCACTAAATGCGATAACTTTTTTCATAATAACACCTCATTTGCAATATTTTACACTTCTTATTATAGTTCATATTGCATCAAAAATGTTCAAATATAGCTAATTATTTTTCTTTTACTAGTTGCAATAAAGTTCTTTCTACAAGTTTAGGATCATACTTTGCTAAACGGTTCTTGACTAGTAGAAGATAACCTTGGATAAAGGACCAAATTTGTAAAAAGAAGTCTTCATCAGATAGACTGGAGTGATTTAAGTTTTTAGCTAAATCAAGAAATTTAACTCTTAAACTACAACTATCAATACTTGATCCAAATACATAAGAAGCATTTGATTCGGTAAAGAGGATAAAAGTAATTATATTAGGATTTTTTTCTGCTTGACTAATAAAATATTGAGAAAGTTCAATAAGTTGATCAAGTGAACTTTTACCACTCATATCGGGTAACTTTTCAATAAAATTTTCTGATAAGATTTTTAATATAGTATTATATAGTTCTTGTTTGTCCTTAAAATGCTTATAAAAAGCACCTGTTGTCATATTGATTTCTTTAGTAAACTTGCGAACAGAAAGATTTTGATAGCCATATTTAGAAATGTAGGCAATTGCCCCAGCTATCAAAAGTTCTTCCGTATTATTTTTTATTTCTTTCATTTACTCTCTTTTTGATCTCCTTTAAAAAACATCTGTTATATATTTATAATAACTTTATTGAGGATATTTTTCAACTAATTATAAAAATAAATGAATATAATACAAATAAACTAATTTTCATAATACTAAAAGTTAATATTGAACTTTAGTAAGGCTTATTCTGTGCAACTTGTAAGTATTTCTCCTATAATAAAAGTAAGAGTTAGATTTTGAAAAAGAGGTGTATCTTATTATGAAGAAAGCTATGGCGATTGTTGGTATCGGAGCATTTGCTCTTGGTGCTGCTTGTGCAATTGGTAAACTTGTTTATGACAAAGTTAAGTCAAACAATAATAATGATGATGAAACAGATCTTACTTTAGACATGTCTACATCAGATTCTGACAGTGATAGTTCTAAGAAGACATCTGTTGCTACTGGTAGTGATTCTACTGAAAACAATGACTATCCACGCGTTACCATTGCTAAGTAAAAAAATTAAGTAAATAAAAACTCACAAGAGGATAATTTCCCTTGTGAGTTTTTATTTTTTAAGATGTTAAATCAATCTTATTTAACGGCATCCTTCAAAGCCTTACCTGGCTTGAATGCAGGAACCTTAGTTGCAGGAATAGTAATTTCTGCACCAGTTTGTGGGTTACGACCCTTACGAGCAGCACGTTCACGAACTTCAAATGAACCGAAGCCGATAAGTTGTACCTTTTCACCATTTGCAAGTGCTTTTTCGATAGCACTGAAAACAGCGTTGATAGCTGCATCAGCTTCAGTCTTCTTCATGTCAGCTGCTGTTGCAACTTGCTTAGTCAATTCTGCTTTGTTAATAGTTGCCATTTAAAATACCTCTTTCTGCTTTGACAATATTCGGAAAGTGGCTAAAAGTCCAAATTCCTTAGCTACCTTATTCTAACATAGTTGAAGTATTGATAGAATAGGGTTTCGTCAAAAAATAATACTTAAGTAAGTTTACCTCTTTTTTGCCAAAGATGCATTAAAAATTTATTATTTTAAGAAGATTTATCAGAAATTATCATTATAATGATAAACTTAATAATAAATAGATAGGATTTAAAAATGCAGATTGAAGAAATAAAACATAATAAAAAACAATATCTTGATTTGTTGCTACTTGCTGATGAACAAGAAGATATGATTGATAAGTATTTGAATAAAGGGAAAATGTATGTTTTAAAAGATAATGGAGAGGTAGTAGGTGAATGCGTGATTAGTGATAATAAAAATAAAACTCTCGAAATTAAAAATATTGCTATCAAGCCTGAATTTCAGGGTAGAGGATATGGTAAAGTAATAATAGATTTTATTATTAAAAATAATATTGGTAAATATTCCTTTATTCAAGTTGGAACTGGTGATAGTCCACTAACAGTCCCATTTTATAAAAAGTGTGGCTTTAAGTATTCTCACAGGATAAAGGATTTCTTTATTAAAAATTATGACCATCCTATTTTTGAAGCTGGTGTACAGTTAAAGGATATGGTCTATTATAAGAAAGAATTGAGGTAAAAAATGAAAATAGCTATTGTTGGTATAGGTCATATGGGAAGTGCAATGATAGAAGGTCTAAGCAAAAACCCTAACAATGAACTTATTGCAGAAAATCATAAAAATCCAAGAGTAGAAAAATTATCAAAAGAGCTTAATTTCAAGTTAGTAAATTCTATTGCTGAATTAGTAAATTCAAAACCTGATTTAGTAATATTAACACTACCAGCAAGTGTAACTTTAGAAGTAGCACAACAAATGCGAAGTTTAAATTCAATATTTATTTCTGCAGCTGCTGGTATTAGTTATCAAGAATTAACGCAGGCTTTACCTAATAAAGTAATTGCACGAATCATCCCTAATACTCCAGTTTCAGTAAAAGAAGGAACAATAGGCTTATATACGCCTTCAAGTATCTTGGATAATGATAAAAATAAGATTATTGCTGTGTTAAGCGAATTAGGAGATGTAATAGAAGTTGCAGAAGATAAATTAAGCATTGTAGGAACAATTGGTGGCTGCGGACCTGCCTTTGTCGATGTATTTATTGAAGCACTTAATGAAGCAGGAGTATTGAACGGATTAGATAGTTCTACTGCAACTAAGTTAGCAGCAAGTATGATTAAGGGAAGTGCAAATTTAGCTCTAAAATCTAAAAAATCTCCAAGTGAATTACGTACTCAAGTTTGTTCACCTGGAGGAACCACCATTAAAGGTGTTGTGGCCCTTGAAAAAAATGGTTTTCGTTATTCAGTAATTGATGCGGTTAATCAAGCTAATCAAAACTAATTTTAACTAAAACACTTGTATTTATTGCAAGTGTTTTATTGCTTTTAGTAAATTTTTTACTAAAATGACTATAATATTTATAATGAAAGCGCTATAATTGATGATGAGGAAGAAAACGAATAGGAGAAAGCTATGAAAGCAAATATTAAATGGCTTGATGACCCTGAAGTATTTAGGGTTAATCAATTGCCAGCTCACAGTGACCATCAATATTATAAAAATTATGCTGAATGGCAAAATAACGCTACAAGTTATAAACAAAGTTTAAATGGTAAATGGAACTTTGAATTTTATCAAAACCCAATTGAAGTACCAAAAGATTTTTATCAAAAAAATTACCAGTATTCAACTAATAAAATAGAAGTTCCAAGTGAAATTGAACTTAATAATTATAGTCAAATTCAATATATTAACACTTTGATTCCTTGGGAAGGAAAAATTTTTAGACGACCTGCTTATGCCCTAAGTCCAGAAGAAGTTGAGGAGGGCTCGTTTAGTCGTGGTAAAGACAACACAGTAGGAATTTATTTCAAAAAGTTTGACTTAAATAAAAATATACGCAAAATGCCAATTCACATTCAATTTGATGGAGTAGAAAGAGCAATGTATCTTTGGCTTAATGGACATTTTGTAGGGTATGCTGAAGATAGTTTCACTCCTTCAGAGTTTGACTTAACTCCATATGTTGAAGATGAAGGAAATGAATTAGTTGTTGAAGTTTTTAAGCATTCAACAGCCTCTTGGCTTGAAGATCAAGATATGTTTCGTTTTTCCGGAATTTTTAGAGATGTTAATTTACTTGCGATTCCAGAAGGACATTTGATTGATTTAGATATTCGTCCGCAAGTTGATGATGGTTTTAAAGATGGTAAATTTAATGCTAAATTGCAGTTTAATGAAGAAGCAGAAGGTATAGTTCGCGTTCGGGTATTAAACGAAGATGGTGAAAGTTTACTTGATGAAACTCAAGAACTTAGTGAAAAAGTTGAAGTATTAAATAAGAGCTTTAAGGATATTCATTTATGGGACAACCATCATCCATATTTATATCAACTTTTAATAGAAGTAAGAGATACAGATGGTAATTTAATAGAACTTGTTCCATATAAATTTGGCTTTAGAAAAATTGAAATCAACAAAAATCATGTAGTTTTATTAAATGGCAAGCGTTTAATAATTAATGGTGTTAACCGACATGAGTGGAATTGTGAACGTGGACGTGCCATTACTCAACAAGATATGGTAAATGATATTAAAACTTTTAAAGAAAATAATATTAATGCTGTTCGTACATGTCACTATCCTAATCAAATCCCTTGGTACTATATATGTGATGAAGCTGGAATTTATGTGATGGCAGAAAATAATTTAGAATCGCACGCAACTTGGCAGAAAATGGGGCAAGTTGAGCCTTCATATAATGTTCCAGGGGATTTACCTCAATGGAAAGAAGCAGTAGTTGATCGAGCTAGAACCAATTATGAAACTTTTAAAAATCATACAGCTATCTTATTCTGGTCGCTAGGTAATGAAGCTTATGCTGGTGATGATATTGCAGCAATGAATGAGTTTTACAAGAGTCATGATGATAGCCGCTTAACTCATTATGAAGGAGTATGTCATAGACCAAGTTATCGCGACCGCATTTCAGATGTTGAAAGTCGTATGTATATGCCTCCAAAAGAAGTTGAAGAATATTTGCAAAATAATCCTGATAAACCATTCATGGAATGTGAGTACATGCACGACATGGGTAATTCAGATGGTGGTATGAATTCATATATTGAATTACTTGATAAATATCCACAATACTTTGGAGGTTTTATTTGGGATTTTATCGATCAGGCACTTCTAGTTACAGACCCTGTTAGTGGTAAAAAAGTACTTCGATATGGCGGCGACTTTGATGATCGTCATTCAGATTATGAATTTTCAGGAGATGGCTTAATGTTCGCAGATAGAACGCCAAAACCAGCGATGCAGGAGGTAAGATATTACTATGGCTTACACAAATAATTTACATATAGTTTACGGTGACGCAAGTCTTGGCGTTGAAGGTGAAGACTTTTCTTATGTATTTAGTTATGATCGAGGAGGATTGGAGTCATTAAACTTAGCTGGAAAAGAATGGCTCTATCGCGTACCTACACCAAGTTTTTGGAGAGCAACTACTGATAATGATCGCGGAAGCGGATTTAATATTAAGTCCGTTCAGTGGCTTGGTGCAGACATGTTTCAAAAATGTATTGGAATCGATTTAACAGTTGATGACCATCATTTTGAAAAATTACCGATTGCGCCAGATACGAATAAATTTTCAAATAATGAGTATGCTGATAAAGTTAAGATAATTTATACTTATGAAACCTTAACGATTCCAAGTACTCAAGTTAAAATTGCGTATGAAGTAAGTAATGGTGGTGAAATTAAAGTAACTATGCACTATTTTGGTAAAAGTGATTTGCCAGAGCTACCAGTTTTAGGGATGCGTTTTATTATGCCAACTAAGGCAACTGGATTTGAGTATACTGGTTTGTCTGGTGAAACTTATCCAGATCGAATGGCGGGGGCTAAACATGGTAATTATCATATTGAAGGACTTCCTGTTACAAAATACTTAGTTCCTCAAGAAAATGGAATGCATATGCAAACAGAAAATTTAACTATTACAAGAACTAATACACAAAATAATGCCGATCATTCTGCAGAACCCTTTAGTTTGCAGATAAGTCAAGCAGATAAATCATTTAATTTTAGCTGTTTGCCATATACTTCAGAAGAACTTGAAAATGCAACTCACATTGAAGAGTTGCCTCTTGCACGTAGAACTGTCTTATTAATTGCTGGTAAAGTTCGCGGAGTTGGCGGAATTGATAGTTGGGGTGCAGATGTTGAAGAAAAGTATCACATCCCTAGTGATAAAGACATTGAATTTTCATTTATAATAAATAAAAAATAATTAATACTTTTATTTATAATATATAATTAAAATACCTGTAGTCATTTTTTAAGTGGACTACAGGTATTTATTTATCGAAAATAATTTTTGTCAATTTGCCAATCTTGCTATAATAAAGATACTATGGAGAATTTTAAATAAAAAGGTGAAAAAGTATGTCAAATTTTGTGACAGCAGATATTGATTACGAAAAATATGCTAAGCTTGCTACTAGTGCAGAAAGCTTGATCTACTCAGATGCTCGCAGCAGTCTAACTGTTTTTGGAACTTTTGGTGAACAATTAGTTAAAGAAATCATGCACTTAGATAAAATTGTTGACTGGAAATTGAATCAAAAAGAACGTATTGAAAAGCTTGCCCGTTCTAATAATGATTATCCGGCTGCGATATTGGGAGCATTGAACATCTTGCGTTTAAACAGAAACAAAGCTACCCATGATGACCAGTTTGTTGCAACACCTGCTATGGCACTTAAAGTAGATAAGTTGGCATTTAAAGTTTGGCAGTGGTTTTTGGAAGCTTATTCTCAAGATAAATTAAAAGACTATCAGATTCCAAAAGATAATCGAAAAATTATTCAAAACCAAGCCGAAGAAATTAAGCGTCTGACTGAGCAAATTGAAAAGATGCAAGCAGAAGCGCAGAAGATAAAGGTGGTTATTACACCTGAAGAGCAAGAAAGACGTCATAAAGTTAATGTTAATTATGCTAAAAAGCATCACTTATCAGAAGCAGAAACTAGGCAGCTAATTGATGAGCAACTAAAAGAAGCGGGCTGGGAAGCTGACAGTGTTAATTTAAATAATCAAACTAAAAAAACTTTGCCTGAAAAAGGACGTAATATGGCTATTGCTGAGTGGGTTTTACCAAATGGCCAGCGTGCTGACTATGCTTTGTTCCGGGATTTAGAATTCTATGGAATTGTTGAAGCAAAACGCTGGGATGAAGATATTGCTGGTCAACTAGCTCAACCTAAGGAATATTCGCGTGAAGTTACTTTTAGTACAGCTTACACATTAGTTAATGAAAATATGGGTCAATATCAGGTGCCTTTTATTTATACAGCTAATGGACGACCATACTTGAAACAATATCAAGAAAAATCTGGAATTTGGTTTTGGGATGCACGTAATCCTAAGGAAAGTAGTTATGCTTTAGAAAGTTTCCATTCACCAGATGATTTAAAATTAAAACTTACTGCAACTAGTAAAGAAGACGCAGATCAAAAATTAGCTAAGGATGAAGATTTTCCTCACTTTATTGATAAACGTGATTACCAAGTTGAAGCAGTTAAGGCAATTGAAGCAGCTGTTGCTAAAGGACAAAGGCGTATTTTACTTTCAATGGCAACAGGTACTGGTAAAACCAGAACTGCAATTGCCTTAATGTATCGCTTATTACTTCATAAACGTGTGCGCCGCATTCTATACTTGGTGGATAGACGCTCTCTTGGTGAACAAACGGCTGGTGCAATTAAAGATAATAAAATAGGTGCTAATACAATTGCTGAGATTTATGGCTTAAAAGAGCTAAACGACAAAATGCCGGAAGCAACTACTAAAATTCAGATTGCAACTGTGCAAGGGATGATTAAGCGACTTTTCTTTAATGAAGATGAAAAAGATAAGCCGACTGTTGGTCAATATGATTTTATTATTGTTGATGAAGCTCACCGTGGATATGCTGAAGATAAAGATTTAAATGATAACGAGTATAAGTTTTACAATCAAGATGATTATGTCAGCCAGTATCGTCGAGTAGTTGATTATTTTGATGCAACTGCCTTAGGAATGACAGCTACGCCAGCTTTACAAACAACAGAAATCTTTGGTCAGCCAGTCTATACTTACAGCTATCAACAAGCAGTTATTGATGGCTACTTGGTCGACCATGATGCTCCAACTGTGATTAAAACCAAACTTTCTCAAGAAGGAATCCATTTCAAAAAGAATGCTAGTGTAAGTGTCTACAATGAAGCTGAGCAAACAATTGCTACGGAAAAGCTTCCGGATGATATGGACTTTGATGTGAGTGACTTTAATAAGCAAGTTATTAATGAAAGCTTCAATAAAGTAGTATGTGAACAACTTGCTAAGCAATATCTAGATCCTAATGACAGCAGTCAAGGAAAGACATTGATTTTTGCAGCAAATGATGCCCATGCTGATATGATTGTGGGCTTACTTAAAAAGGCATTTAAAGATGCAGGAAATCCAGTAGACGATGATGCCATTGAAAAAATTACCGGTTCACTTAGACATCCAGATTATGAAATTCGTCGCTTTAAAAATGAGCAATATCCAAATATTGCAGTCACTGTTGATCTCTTGACTACTGGGGTGGATGTGCCTAAAATTACTAATCTGGTGTTCTTACGTAGAGTAAAATTTCGTATCCTCTATGAGCAGATGCTGGGAAGAGCTACAAGATTGTGTCCTGAAATTAATAAATCTATCTTCCATATCTATGATGCAGTTGGTATTTATGAGGCAATGAATAAGGTTACAAATATGAAACCGGTAGTTAAAGATCCGGGCCATAATGTGCATTACTTTATGAAACATAAAAAAGACTTCTTCGAAGTTCAAGATAACACTACTCCTTATCAAACTGATATGGCAGGAGCTGTTGAGCGTAAAATTAAGCGCATGAATAATAAGAATAAGAAAAAGTTTGAACAATTAACTCAAATTCATTCAATTGAGAACTGGGCTAGAAGCTTGAGTAAATTGTCAAAAGACAAGTTCATGGAACAATGGAATAATTTAGAAATTCTGGATAAAATGAATCTACTAAATGGCGCTAAAAAGATTATTTCTAATGAAGAAGATGAATTTGTAGGGGCAAGTCGCAATTATGGCAATAGTGAAAATTCAAAGGCTTATCTAGATAATTTCGCTAAATATATTCAAGATCATTTAAATGTAGAGGGAATTTACTTAATTGTTAATGATCCAGCCAAGCTTACTTTAGATGAATTAAAACAGGTCAAACTGCAACTAGAAGAAGAGGGCTTCAATATTAATCAATTGAGGGATGCATGGAAAGAAGAAGAACATCGTCAAACTACAGCTGATATTATTAGCTTTATTAGAAATGCTGCTAATGGTTCAGAATTAGTTGACCATGCTGTGCGTATTCATAATGCCATGCAAAAAGTTAGGGGAATGACTGATTGGAACCCTAAACAAGAGAAGTGGCTCACAAATATTGAAAATGAACTCTTAAGTAATGATCTGCTAGGTCCAGATGCAAAAACCATCTTTGATGGAATGAGTTACTTTAAGACTAATGGTGGATATCGTCGAATGAAGAAGATTTTCGATGAAAATATAGACCAAATTATTGTTACTTTAAATGAAAACTTATATGTGTAGGAGAGAAAAATAATGGCAATGACAACGCAAGAAATTGTACAAAAGTTATGGAATGAATGTAATGTTCTGCGTGATGATGGGGTAAGTTATCAAGACTACATCACTGAACTTACTTATATTCTATTCTTGAAGATGGTAGATGAAGCAGATGAAAATCTAGAAAACCAAATTCCGGAAAAATATCGCTGGAATAATCTTATCAAGCATGAAGGTCGCGACTTGATGGACTTCTATCGTCAAATGCTAATTGACTTGGGTAATCCAAATGTTGTAGATAATCCTAAAATCAACACCATCTATGCCAATGCTTCAACTTCACTTGATAAGCCTAAGAACTTAGAAAAAATTATTCATGATATTGATGAACTTGACTGGTTTGAAGCACGTGAAGAAGGCCTTGGGGAAATGTATGAAGGCTTAATGGAGAAAAATGCCAGTGAGGTCAAGTCAGGAGCTGGCCAATACTTCACGCCACGTCCTCTTATCAATATGATGGTGAGAATGACTAAGCCAGAATTAGGCGAGAGAATGAATGACCCGGCAGCCGGAACTTTTGGCTTTATGGTAAGTGCAGATCAATATTTGAAGGATAAGTATGATGATTATAGACACTTAGATAATGATGAACATGACTTCCAAGTTCATGATGCCTTCACAGGGATGGAGCTTGTTCCAAACACCCACCGTTTAGCTATGATGAATGAATACTTGCATAAAATGGATGGAGATTTGCGCCAAGGAGATTCTTTATCAGCTAATGGAATGTGGATGAAGAACTTCGATGTTGTCTTAACTAATCCGCCATTTGGTACTAAAAAAGGCGCTGATACTAGTAGCGGTCGTGAAGACTTGACTTTCCCAACTTCTAATAAACAACTTAACTTCTTGCAAATTATCTATAATTCACTTAAGCATGATGGCAAAGCACGTGCTGCAGTTGTGGTGCCTGATAATGTGTTGTTTGCTGATGGAAAAGGCGAAGAAATTAGACGTGACTTAATGGAGAAGTGCAACTTGCATACTATCTTGAGATTGCCTACTGGAATCTTCTATGCTCAAGGTGTACAAACTAACGTCTTGTTCTTTACACGTGGAAAAGAAGATAAAGGTAATACTAAAGATGTCTGGATCTATGACATGCGTCACCAGATGCGATCATTTGGTAAGAGAAATCCGCTTAATAAGAAGGACTTTGCCGATTTTGAAAAACTATTCTGTGTAGATGATCGAACTAAGCGTGTAGAGACTTGGGACAAGGAGAAGAATCCGAATGGTCGCTGGCGTAAGTTTACGATTGATGAAATTTTGAAGCGTCCAAATACCAGTTTAGATATTTCTTGGATGAGTGATGAAGAAGAGAAGGTGCAATTGTCACTTGGTAAGATCTTAAAGGGTATGGATGAGAAGTCGAGAGAGATTAGGGATGCAATTGAGCAGCTTAATGAAGCGTTAAAGGGGATTGATGATGAAGACTAATAGCTTGGAGTTCGATGCACAAGCATTAAGAGAAAAGATACTAGACTTGGCAATGCGAGGAAAACTCGTCAAGCAAGATCCAACAGATGAACCAGCTAGTGTACTCTTAGAGAAAATTAAGGCAGAAAAAGCAGAGCTGGTTAAAGAAGGTAAGATTAAGAAGAGTAAAGCTTTGCCTGAAATTACTGATACTGAGAAGCCCTTTGATATTCCTGATAGTTGGGAATGGGTGAGATTAGGGGGGAGGTATGTAAAAAGGTAACTGATGGGACTCATAATCCACCACCTAATTCAGGAGAAGGCAAGCAGGTTATTTCAGCAATAAATATAAAAAATAATAAAATAGATTTCTCTCTATCAAATAGATTTGTAACAGATGAACAATTTGAAAAAGAAGATAAACGAACAGAGATTAGAAGAGGAGATGTACTTTTAACTGTAGTAGGTACTTTAGGAGCTGCGACAGTTGTGGAGACTGATAAGCAATTTACTGCTCAAAGAAGTTTAGCAATTTTAAAGCCTATGATTGTAAATTATTATCTATTAAATGTTGTTGAATCTCCAATGTTTAATATTCAAATTAATAATAATGCTAAAGGTACTACTCAAAAAGGAATTTATTTAAAAAAATTAACTAAACTTTTAATTCCTCTTCCACCGCTAAAAGAGCAAAGTCGAATCGCTGCTAAAATAGCAGAGCTCTTCGCTTTGCTTCGCAAAGTCGAATCTTCTAATCAACAATACGATAAATTTAAGAAGATATTGCGCTCTAAGGTGCTGGATTTGGCAATGCGCGGGAAGCTGGTTGAGCAGAATCCAGATGATGAACCAGCAAGTGTATTGCTTGAGAAGATTAAGACAGAAAAAGCAGAACTGGTTAAGGAAGGCAAGATTAAGAAGAGCAAAAGTTTGCCTGAAATTACTGATGAAAAATATATCGATATTTCAAAAGATAAAATTGCATCTCGTGCACGACAAGTTTTAGATGAAAACGATATTCTGTTTTCTTTAGTAAGGCCATACTTAAAAAATATTGCTATGGTTCCTGAAAATAGTAATTATAAAGTTGGAAGTACAGGATTTTATGTATTGAAACCATTTAGTAAATTAAATAAGAATTATATTTTTTATTTAGTTTTATCTACTTATGTCATATCATCTATGACAAAATTAATGAAAGGAGATAATTCTCCGTCAATTAGAAAAAGTGATTTACAAGACTTAGCTGTACCTATTCCCCCCCTTAAAAGAACAAGGGAAAATAGTTCAAAGGGTTAGTAAGTTGTTAAGTAATTTAGGTTAATGTTGATAATATATTCAATATGGGAGGTAAATCTATGTATGAAAATGCACTTAATAAGATTAACGTAACTTCAAAAGATAAATTTGAAGCAATTGGATATTTTAGTAATTCTTCAAATAAAGAAAAAATTTTACAGGGATATGTGGGCACTTTAAAGTGTGAAAACGGTGTTGTTACCATTACTATTGTATTGAAGGGTAATGAAGAATTAGACTTAAATAAACCTAATATTTATGGATTTTTGAATAAAAATATTTTTATTAGATTAAATGATTATATTGAAAAAGCTGAAGATAATGGGAATCCAGATTTTAGAACTGTTACACTGTTATCTTTTAACTCTGATTTTTCACAAAATCAATTTAGTTCTAACCAAAAATATAAATCTGTAGTAGTGAACATGGAAGAAACAAATATTTTAGGGAGAATTTTATATCCTGAATTAAAGACTATAGAAGATTCTGATTATAAAGAAATATTACTGGGTAAAACCGATGAGATTAGTATATATATTTGTCCTGAGTTGCATCAGATTAAAAATAGAACGGAATTATTAGTTAATAGGAATTTGGGAATAAGATTACTTTTTAATGTTAAACAAAATATCAATGAGATTAGAAAATATATAAAAGTATTTCAGCAATTTATTTCGTTAATAAGTAATCAATCCGCAAATATATTGTCTGTTCTATATTTAGATGATACCGGAAATAATTATGTAAACATAGAAAAAATAATGTCTAAAGCTGCAGTAGAAGGATTGATTACATCTTCTTTTTTTAACTTTGCTATATTAAAAGATAGTTTTCCAAGTATAATCCGTAAATTATATATAGATGATAAAAAATTAGAAAACCTAAAAAGAAGTTATCTAGTAAATATAGAGAGTAATAAGATAGATATTAACAGTGTATTAGTTAACTTAGTTAATTCAATAGATTTTTATATGGCAGGTGAAACATATAGTAATGGAAATAAAATTCAAAACCTAATTAGTAAATTTGAGTTTTGGTTTGCAAAACTACCGAGTGAGATACAATCAGAATTTAATATGTTCATAGATAACGATAAATTAAGTTTATATTTTCAATGCTTAATAGATACTAGAGATTACTATGTTCATAACGTTAAAGAAAATAGTGACTATTTATTAAAAACTATATCTGAAAAAGAAGTCGCTGTGAAGTTTTTAAAACATCTAATTTATAACTTTATTTTGTATAAGCTAGATGTTCCAATTGAAAGTATCGTTGCATATGATCGTATATTTTTATCGAATGTACATATTTCTGCAATTGAGTAGAGCTTAAGTGGGGAATATACAGGTGTAAGTACTCTAACCTCAGTATTTAATATTAGGGATGCTAAGAATAAGGGGAGAAAGGTGCCTCGTTTGCTAGAAGATATATAGAAGGGCAGTTTTGTTCATTGCCAATTATAAATTCTGATTCTTTGCAGAAGATGTTTAAGGCTGGTTTGAAGATGTAGCTACTTTATATAAAATAAAAACTTTTTTAGTTAATAAAAAACAGTTGTAAGAAACCCTACAACTGAAGAAAATTATTTCTTTTTATTAGATTGATGTTGGCGAATCAACAATCTAACTTGCTTTGTTAATTCGGCAGCACTCTTTAAAATGCCGCTGAATGACATAAAAAGCAAAGGTAAGTAAAAAGCTTTTATAGCTTCAAGGAGATCGTGCATACTACCACCTCCCTTCTAGATTTATGTGGCTAACATAAATCGAAATTAAAGGATGCTAGAAATGCACCTTAAATATTGTATCAAATTCTAGCTATATTACCTATAGCATGTTATACTAAACTAGTAGTAAAAGGTAAGTATTTATTGAGATCGTGCCTACCATCTATAGTGCAAATGGCTATTGCATTATTGTTAGAGCACTAAGTTGTAAAGAGTTGGCTACTCTTATGCAACATTCCAGTTTGAATTGTGAAAATTGGTTCAAACTGATATAAAAAACTGCAGTTAGTTATTAAACTTAACTGCAGTTTTTTAGTATTAATATTCTTTTAGCCACTTTGTATTAGCTTTTTCACTTACCCAATAATATCTACCACTTCCCGGTAACATCCACCCAGGAAATTCACCAGCAGCACGTACTTTAATTACGTTTCCACGATGAAAAGTCTTTGATCCGCCAATAAATCTTCTGGTTAGAGCATCAAATCGCTTAAAAGTGGTAGCTTTTAAGACCTTAACACGTCTATATTTAGTCCAGTAGCTGGAATTTAGAGAGTGCTTAGCACCCTTTGATGAAGCTAGTTTATTTTTAAACCAGCTAGTATCTTTACCGTGTTTATATATAATAAGTTTTTTCGATGCTCCTATATCAGAATTTTTTGCTTGAAAATACTTATTTTTTGGTACCCATCTTATTCGCAAATCAATACCCTTATCAATTAAATCTTCTTCTACATAGGGTTTTGACATAAAATATGTATTTCTAGTCATAACTACTCGATGATATTTAGTAGAATATTTGCTTACTGCTTCTACTTTATTAGAAATATTAGCTAAACCAATCCCACTTGCAAGAAGCACTGATGACAATGCCATGATAATTTTTTTCTCCACAGTTAATCCTCCTAAATTAAAACTACCATAATTATAGCAATTAATTGAGTTTTGAAATATGCAAAAAGCAAGAAGTTAGCCAGCTTCTTGCTTTTATTTACCATTGATTGTTAATTCTGCTAAGTGCAATATCGTACACCTCGGATCGGCGTCGATGTCCAATTGCTATTATATCAATAATTTCTATATTTTTGGTTTTAGGATTTTGACCGAAAACTATTCTTAATCTCATTTTTCGATTCTTAAGTTTAAAATTATTCCCATCTATCATCTTTATCCAATTTAATATTATTCCAACTTTGACCAAAAATCTTTTCTGGGGTAGATCCTTGTGCATTGGAATGTTGATTTATACGTTCTTTAGCAATTTCTTCAACTTCCAGATCAAGAATTTTTTCTTCTAGATTATTGATTTTAGTAATTCTGTAAAAGAATTTACAGTATCTTTAGCTTCTTTAGAAAAGCAACGAGCTAATTGTAGAATTATTGCGCAAATTTTATCAGAGATGTTATAATAAACGTAACAAAAAAGGCATCACGCCTGCCAGCGCGATACCTTAATGCAGAGCCGCTAAAAGAGCGGTGGTTTAACGATATATTAGCAAATGAGCCGTGATCGCTTCGCCAAAAGTATCACACGGCTTTTTTGCTTACGACTTTTTCCATAAATCATGGAAAGTATCGATGGTCTGCTTGATTGATTTTAGTAATTCTGTAAAAGAATCTACCGTATCTTTAGCTTCTTAAAAAAAGCAACGAGCTAATCTAAGAAGAATTATCAAAAGACCAAGGATATTTATGACAAGCCAAATGAGGCTTATCATGAAAGCTGTACCTCCTTTCAGTTAGATTCTGGATTAGAAAGTACCACCGCTGATTTAACTTTTCTGCGTTAATAATTATATCGAAATTTATCATGAAAGAGAAGTTAGGGTTCAAACCAAATGGAAATAGAAGCCGTTAATAATTTATCACCGTTTAAAAAATTGACACCGGAACAAGACAAACTAGTAGATCAGGTGATTACTTTTTCTAAGCAGCACTTAAGACAAGATTTTCCGGCAGTTTTTACGATATATGGGGATGCAGGAACAGGGAAAAGTGTTGTATTATCACACTTGTTTAATCAGATTCAAACAGCTGCTCGAAAAGATAAAGAGTCAACATTGTATGGTTCGGAAAATTACTTTGTTGTTAATCACCCTGAAATTCTGAAAATTTATAAGGAGATTGCAGGACAACTTCCAAATTTATATAAGAAAGATTTTACTCGGCCTACTTCTTTGATTAATACTTTAGATAAAAAGCATTCGAAAGTTGATATTGTTTTAGTTGACGAAGCACATTTGCTTTTATCAAGATCAGATCCGTATAACAATTTTACTTACCAAAATCAGCTAGTTGAATTAATTAGAAGAGCTAAAATTGTTATTCTTGTTTTTGATACTCATCAAGTTATGAGAACTAAGACTTTTTGGACAAAAGAAAAGTTAGAAAGTATTACACATGATTTTTCACATCAAGATTATTATTTAACGCATCAATTCCGAATGAATGCAAGCGATGAATTGATTAATTGGTTTAATAATTTTACTGATAAATTAGAAATAAAGCCATTACCCAAAAATGCCAGACAAAATTATGACTTTAGAATTTTTGATGATGCTGAAAAGATGAGACAAGAAATTGTTAAGCGTAATTCTGAAGTAGGGCTATCAAGAATCTTATCAGCAACTGGCTATCCTTCTACTTTAGATGGTAAAAAACACTACATTCAAGAAGGTAATTTTAAAATGCCTTGGGATCAATACAATTATACAGTTAAACCATGGGCCGAAATTCCTCAAACTATTAATGAAGTTGGATCTTTTTATACATGTCAGGGGTTTGATTTAAATTATACAGGAATAATAATTAGTCCGCCTATTAGCCAGATTCCTGGAACTAATCACTTGCAAGTTGATACTCATAAGTTCACTGATACAGAAGCATTTAAAAGAAGAAAAGATTTATCAGAAAAGGAATTGAATGGGATTAAAAAGCAGCTTTTCATGAATCAATTAAATGTTTTGTTTAAGCGAGGTGTATATGGAACTTATATTTATGCTCATGATCCTCTTTTAAGAAAAACATTGTATGAAATGTATTCTAAATTAAAATAATTAAAAACCGTTCTAGAAAATATTTTTAAGCTTCTAGAACGTTTTTTTAACCCCAATTTAATTCATCATATTTTCTTGAATAAATTCTCTAAATAATGATAAAGTAAATCCTAATTTTCCACGAATTATTGGTTTAATAATGTCATATTTAATTAATAAAGTCTGAAGTTAATGGTTACGTCGATGCAATTAAGCCAATTTCAGAAGCAGATGATTAATAAATATTAAGCAAGAACTTAGTTTCTTGCTTTTTTGATTAAACCAATTTGCGTACATATGGGTATAAAGGTACTAGCCAGGAAGATATTTTTAGATAAATAAAAAACTCTTACAGCTAATAAACCGTAAGAGTTTTTATTTATTCATCTTTACTTTCATTTGCATCCCAAATCTTTTTAGCAGCTGGGACTTTTCCTAAAGTGGCCATCTCATCCTTATCCATAATAACTAAGTTGTTATTGCCATTTGCTAATTTGTTGAAACTATCCAAACTTTGATTTCTAAAGTATCCTTCGCCAGCTTTACCTAAGCTTTCTTGTAATTTATCAATACGATAGGCTTCCGCATCAGCTTGAGTTTTAACAGCTTCTGCATTTGCTTTGGCAGTCGCAACCAAAGCATCGTTCTTAGCCTTAGTAGTTAGTTCGATGTTGCGAGCTTCCCCCTCAGCTTTAGCAATTGCAGCGGTTTTTTCACGATCAGCTGTCAATTGTTTATCCATTGCTTTTTGAATTTCAGGGCTTGGTAACAATTCATCGACATTGACACGCACTACGCGAATTCCATAAACATCAGTTAAGTCGCCAATTGCTTCAGAAAGCTGAGTATTGATTTCACTGGTTGAGCCTAAAGCTTCATTTAATTCCATTCGTCTAATAATGTCGCGTAAGTGACCACGAATCAGCTGAACCATACTTTCTACTGAATCAGTATTGTTGTAGAAGTATTTGTAAGCATCAGTTACAAGATAGTTCAATGTAAGGCTAGTGGTAATTTCGGCATTATCTTTAGTGATGATACGATATTTAGATATTTCTAGTGGTTGTAAGGCGAGGCTTACTTTGCGAATTCTTTGAAAAATCGGCCAAATGAAGATTAAACCCGCTTTTACTGTTTTGGAATATTTGCCCAGTGTTTCAACTAAACCAACATAATTTTGAGGTACAATTCGTAACCCTGCAAAAAAGTAAAGGATAACTAAAATTGTAATAATTAGTGGAATAAGCATTTTGTTATTTTCCTTTCCGGCTAACATTATTTTTCATAATTATGACAGATTTTTTTATAAATGCAATTAATTTCTATAAAAAAATCTGGCAATTAATTGCCAGACTTCTATAATTATGCAACATCCGCATTAAAACTGCGACTTGCGTTTTTAATTAGTTTACTAAATTCTACTTGTATAATTGACATCAGAGCCAAACCAATTGCCACTATCCACTGATTACTACTTAAATCAGTTAAATGGAAGGTAGTTTGCATACTTGGCAGTAGTAAAATTGTTGAAATAAAAATAGCAGAGATAATGAATGAAACAAGAATCCAATAATTCATTTTAGTTGACCTTTGCCAAATCAATTCGGTAGTAGAGTGTTGATTGAATGCACGTAACATTTGTGAAAAAGCTAATACACAAAAAGCCATTGTTTGACCAGCTATATTGCTAGTTTGAGCACCAATTCCATAAGCAATTAAAGTCATCATTGCTACAAAGAGTCCCTGAGTAATTACACGAATTACTAAGCCTTTTTCAAATAATGTACCAATTTTTACAGGAGCATGTTTCATAATATTTTTGCTTGCAGGATCAACTCCTAAGGCCAAGGTTGGTAATGTTGCTGTAGCTAAGTTGACCCAAAGGATATGAATAGCGAGCAAGGGTGCATCCCAATTGAAAATTGTCGCAATTATCAAAGTCGTAATTTCTGCAATATTTCCAACTAATAAGAATTGAATAACCTTTTGAATATTACGATATACTCGACGACCTTCTTGAACTGCATCCACAATAGTAGTGAAACTATCATCTAACAATACCATATCGGCCACCTCTTTAGCTACATCTGTTCCTGTAACTCCCATTGCCACTCCAATATCAGCTGCTTTTAAGGCAGGGGAGTCATTAACACCATCTCCAGTCATAGCAACAATTTCGCCATTCCTTTGCAAACTCTTAATAATACGCAATTTGTCTGCTGGGGAAACTCTAGCAAAAACCGTAGTTGCCTTAACCATATTATCTAATTCAGGATCACTCATTTTATTTAGCTGACTACCAGTAATAACATGGTCTCCATCTTGAAAAATCCCTAATTCTCTAGCTATAGCAACAGCAGTTGTTTGATGATCACCAGTAATCATAATTGTAGCAATTTTTGCAGTATGGCATTTTTGAATAGCGCTTGCTACTTCAACACGGGGTGGGTCAATCATTCCGACTAATCCCATAAAAACTAGATTAGTTTCAATATTCGAGTTTTCGGCAGGAATATTAGTGAAATTTCTTTTAGCAAATCCTAATACCCGTAAGGCATTAGTTGACATTTTATGAGCTGTTTTTAAAATTTGTTCTTTTTGAAAATTATTAATTGGTCGAATGCCATATTCGGTTAAAACATATTTACATCTTGGCAATATTTCATCAATGGCGCCTTTTGTATATGCAACATAACCATCATTTTGCGGATGTAAAGTTGTCATGCGTTTTCTTTCTGAATCAAAAGGTTGTTCAAAAAGTCGCGGATAATTTTCTTTAACTCTTTTCTGAATTAAGTTATGTTTTTGAGCTAAAGTAATAAGAGCACCTTCAGTTGGATCACCGATGACTTTATTATTCTTATCTAAACTAGCATCATTACATAAAATACCAGCAAGCATTAACTCATGATATTTATTAGAAAGTTTTTTAGCTTTTACAGTTTTAGTTTGACTAATATCACCTATTAGGGCTGCTTCAACTACGGTCATTTTATTTAATGTTAAGGTGCCGGTTTTGTCAGAGCAAATTACGGTTGTATTTCCTAGAGTTTCAACTGCTGGGAGTTTTTTTAGTAAAGCGTTCTTTTTAGCCATTCGTTTAACTCCGAGAGCCATTACGATTGTCGCAGTAGCTGGTAATCCTTCTGGAATAATAGAAATCGCCAATGATATAGCTACTAAAAATTGTGGTCCTAATGGTTTTCCATATAATGCGCCCAGTAAAAAAATAAAAGCACAGATAATCAAACCAATGATAGTTAATGTTTTTCCGACGGATGCAAGTTTACGTTTAAGTGGAGTTTCAATATCACTTTCACTATCAAGCATTCCAGCAATGGCACCCATTTCGGTATTCATTCCACTAGCTGTGACTACACCAATTCCACGACCATAAGTAACAATAGAAGAAGTATAAACCATATTAGTTCTGTCACCTAAAGGACAATTTTTAGTTAAAATTGCTTGCGCATCTTTTTTTATCGGTAGAGATTCACCTGTCAAAGATGCTTCTTGAACTTGCAAGTTAGCCGTTTCAATTAATCTTAAGTCAGCAGGAACTATATCCCCATTAGTTAATAAAACAATGTCACCAATCACTAAATCTTGAGCAGGAATTTTTTGTTCTTGTCCATTTCGCATAACTAATGCAGTTGGTGCACTCATCTGTTTTAAGGCAGCTAATGATGACTGGGCCTTTTTCTCTTGAATAATGCCAATTATTGCATTGAAAATAATTATTAATGCAATAACGATTGCTTCTATCCATTCATTGAGAAAAGCTGAAAAAATGCTAGCTCCAAGCAAAATTAAAATCATAGGATCAAATATTTGGTCCTTTAGCATTTGCCAAATAGTTTTTGGAGGAGTAGAGGTTAAGCTATTAGAGCCATATTTTTTAAGTCGGTTTTGACTTTCTTGAGTCGATAACCCTCTTTTAGTAGTCTTTAATCTTTGTAAAATTTCAGTACTGCTTGTCATATAGGCCGGAGGGCGTTTATTGTTTTCCATAGGTGAAATATCACTCCTTAGTTCTGTTTATTTTTTGTTATAAATAATATATCTTAATCGATGACACCACGTCAATAAATAGCAAATCAATTTAAAAAATCTTAAGCAAAAAACATGACTTTTCAATGAGAAAGGAATATAGTCAACTTAACAAATTATAATTAACTGACTTTAAAGAGGAATAATTATGAAAAAAGTAAAAAATATTATTGTTGGCTTTGGTAAAGGTGGTAAAACACTGGCTAAGTTTCTAGCTCAAAAAGGTGAAGAAGTATTAGTCATTGAAAAGTCAAATAAGATGTATGGTGGAACTTGCATCAACATTGCATGTTTGCCATCAAAACGCATGATTATTGAAGCTGCAAATGGCGTTGATTTTGTTGATGCTGTAAGTGGCAAGAATGAAATGACGGCTTTTTTACGTGATAAAAATTATCATATGCTTGCTGATGAAAAAACAGTTACTGTACTTGACGGTGTAGCAAAGTTTACTGGTAATCATACAATTGAAGTTACGTTGCCAAGCGGAGATAGTCAAGAGTATCAGGGTGAGCGAATTTTTATCAATACTGGTTCAACACCGATAATGTTACCGATTCTAGGGCTTAAGGAAAGTAAGTTTTTGCTTGATTCTACTGCGGCTATGGAGCAAAAATCTTTGCCAAAAGAATTAGTCATTATTGGAGCTGGTTATATTGGGCTAGAGTTTGCTGCAATGTTTGCTAAATATGGTTCAAAAGTGACAGTTTTAGACCATAATCGTGATTTTATCAAGCGTGAAGATGATGATATTGCGCAAATGGTCAAAAAGGATATGGAAGACTTAGGAGTTAAGTTTAAACTTGGTGTAGAAATTGAAAAAGTAGTTGACCATGAAGAATATGCTGAAGTTATTTATAATAAAAATGGAGAAGAAAAGAGTGCTAGAGGGCAACGAATTTTAGCGGCTACTGGTAGAAAACCAAATACAGAAGGTTTAGGCTTGTCAAATACTGATATTGAATTAACGGATCGTGGAGCTATCAAGGTTGATAAATATCTTAAAACCAACGTTCCTAATGTTTGGGCAATTGGGGATGTAAAGGGCGGATTGCAGTTTACTTATATTTCTCTTGATGACTTTAGAATTATTAAGAGTCAGTTATTTGGTAATGGCCAGTACACTTTAGAAAGTCGCAATATTGTGCCATACAGTGTATTTCTTGACCCAGCATTATCACAAGTAGGATTAAATGAAAAACAGGCTCAAAATAATGATATTGAATATAAATTATTTAAGTTACCTGTTGCAGCGATTCCTAAAGCTCGCGTAGCTAAAGATACACGAGGATTATTTAAGGCGTTAGTAAATCCAGAAAATGACCAAATTTTAGGCGCAACTCTCTATGGTATTGAATCATATGAATTAATTAATATGATTTCTTTAGCAATGAAAGCTGAGTTACCATACACTATGTTGCGTGATCAAATCTATACCCATCCAACAATGAGTGAAAGTTTTAACGATTTGTTCAAGTAATATTTATTTTAAAAAAGCGTTTTCGTTCTGAAGACGCTTTTTTGTATAATGAATTTAGAAAGAAGGTCATAAAATGAAAACAGGAGATCAATTTACTGACTGGGCAACTGAACTTCAAAGTTTAGCTCAAGCTGGACTTCATTATGGACATGATATTTTTGATAAAGAAAGATATGAAGAAATTCGTAAAATTGCAATTGAGATGATGACTGCAAAAACTGGCTTGCCAAAAGAGCAGGTGGAGACCTTATTTGCAGGGGATGAAGGTTATCAAACTCCAAAGATAGATACACGAGCGGCCATTTTTAAAGATGACAAAATTTTAATGGTTAGAGAAAAGAAAACTCAAGAATGGTCTCTACCAGGAGGTTGGAACAATTATGATTTATCACCTGCAGAAAATGCAGCCAAAGAAGCTCATGAAGAATTGTAAAGGTTGAAAAGTTAATTGCTTTGCAAGATCGCAATCGACATAATAAACCAATTTTAGCAACTAATATTATGAAATGCTTTTTCTTGTGTAAGGAAATTAGTGGTAAGTTTGAAGTTAATGATGAAACAGATGCGTGTGACTATTTTGCGTTAGATAAGTTGCCAAAATTATCACAAGGAAGAAATACTAAAGAACAAATTGCAATGTGTTTTGAAGCGTTTCATAATCCAAATTGGAAAACTAAATTTGAATAAAATGTATATTTTGATTATCTATTTTTACTATAAACAAATATATAATTAATTATTATTTTAAAAATTTTCTTGCTTTTATAGTGAAAACGGTTTAATATATTAACAGGAAGAGGGGTCTCCTTTCTTCCTCTTCTTACAAACTCCAAGCACTTTCCTGTTTCGCTTCTATCTCTATAACAGGAACAGTAGCATCATTTTATAACTCCAGAAAAAAACGCTGACTTTTCTAGTCGGCGTTTTTTTGCGTGCTTAGCCTTTATATCAAGGGTTCAGACAGTTTTTGTTTTTGGAATTTAGTCCAATGTTTTCCGTTGATTTTTGCGTTTTTCCAAAATTTTTGTCCTAAAATTGTCCTAAATCACTAAAAATTTATAAATTATTTTTTGACAATAATATATCTCAAAAAAGATATTTAAAAAGTGTGATTAAAAAAACAGTGATTTAAAATCACTGTTTCTGTTAATTAAATTTAAAATTATTCATTTTTTTATCAAAACTATTTTTAGATTTTTTAGTAATGTGAGTATAAATGCGCCTAGTAATATCCGAATTAGTATGACCAACCCTAGCACTAATCATTTCTAAGCTGTAACCTTCTTCAGCTAGTTTAGATACGTGCGTATGCCGAAATATATGGCTTGAAATATCTTTTTTGATGTGGGTTCTTTCACGTACTCGATTTAAAAATTTATTAACTGAATTTGTATGAATGGGATTTCCATTATCATTTAAAAATAGAAATTTATTCTTAGTAGTTTTACGCTTCTTATAAATTTCTACAGCTTGTGGAGGTAAGGACACTTTTCGCATACTACTAATAGTCTTAGTGAAAGGTTGCTTTTCTCCATTAGCAAGCAAAGTACCATTAATGTCTGCATACCAGATACCATTTTCTTCATTGTATTGTATATCCTTACATTTTAAAGCTGCGGCTTCTCCTATACGCATTCCAGTGAGATACATCCATAAAAATAAGTCATGGTAAATATAACGTCTTTCTTGTTTTTTACAATCATTTAAAATCAAAGCCATTTCTTCATCAGTTAAGTAGAAGTTCTGGATTCGTTCATAACGCTTAAGTGTTTCATCTTTATAAAAAATTTCTATATTTTTCATAGGATTAGTTTTTATATAACCAAATGTTTTAGCGTAAGTAAAGAATGCGGATAAGCTAGCTTTATAAGACCTAACGGTTTTATTGTGAAAGTTATTTTTATAAAGTAAATCATTAAAATAATTATTAAGTTGTACAGTTGTGATTGTATTTATAGGTTGGTTTCCAAACAATTTAGAGAACTTAGCTAGTTGATTTTTTCGGCTTAAATAAGTGTTATAAGTGATACCACGCTTCTTATAATTAGTTAAAAATGTATCTTTAACGTTCTTAGTTAAAATATCTGATTGAATTAAACCTGTTTTTTGTAGTTTTTGTTGAATTTTCTTTTTAACAATTTGATCTGCCTTAAGTCTAGTTTGTGGAGTATCTTTAATTATTGTAATTGTAGCTCGTCTTATTCCTTTAAAGCTACTATCAGTATAGCGCTGAACATATTGATATTTACCGCTTGCTGAACGTGAAATTTGAGGTGTGTAATATTTAACCAATTCCTGTCACTTCCTGAAAATTATAATATTAAGTATATTTTTTATCTGTTGATAAATAATAGCTCTACAGCAAGGCTTGTAGAGCTATTATTGGTTCTTTATTTACTTGTTGATAACTATTTCAAGTCAGTTTGTGTTTTTGAAGTTAATTTATCATTATCAAATGTTAAAACTGCACTAGTTCCTTTAACGCCTGTAAGCCAAGTAGCTACAGTGTTCTTTTTACCTAACATTAATGATTCATTTAGGCTGTCAGGCTCGCCAAATTTATTAGTAATGGTAGTGTAGCTTTCACCATCTTTTAAGCTGTTAAATGCTTTTAAAGTGAGGTTTTCAGGACGGTTTTCACTCCATTTGAAGCCTGTAATATTTTTAGAAACAACTTTATTATCAATTGTTTGGGCTACGATTGTTACACCATCTTTATTCCAAGTTTCAGATTTTACTTTATAAGTAGCTACCTTAGCAGAAGTAGTACTTTCAGGTTTGCCTAGCATAGCTTCTACTTCTTTAAGAGTTGAACCACCAGTACCATTTTGACTAAGTTCACCAACTTTAATTTTATCGAATTTAGTTCTATATTCCTTATTTGATGAAATAGTTTCAGAACTACTTTGTTTCTTTGAACTTGAAACAGATGATGTAGTTTTATTTTCAGTAGATGGTTTAGAGTTGCTACAAGCAGCTAAACCAAGTGAAATCACAACTAAAGTACTTGCTAATAATGTTTTCTTAATCATGAATATACCTCCGTGTAGTTAATAAAAAATTATTTCTTCTTGGTATTTATCTAATAAATCCCAATGCTTTCTTGGAATACCAAAACATTTTGCAAAATCGTAAATACTTTCAAACCATATATCTTCTTCAAAACAATATTCTTGTAATAAATTAATTGCAAAATCATTAGCAAAGTATTCACTCTGTAATTCTGCAATCTTAGAAGCATGGTAATAGTGAGGAAGATTTTCTATTACATGTCCAATTTCATGAGCAAAAATAAAAGGAATCTCTGTTTCCTTGTACCAATTACCATTTATAGCAACTAATTTACCCGGTATGGTATAACTTCTAGAAGGAGCTAAAGGCGGTAATGTATTATCATAGATTATACCTATACCATGATCATTACAATAATTCATTAAAAACATAATTAGTTTGTTAAAGTTTTTACGACTTTCAGTATTCATTTTAATTATCTTTTCTATATTTAGGGTCTATTGCTTCAGGATGTGCTTTAAAATATCCTTCTGCTAAAGAGTCTACTAAAGTTTTAAAATCATCAGGAACTTCACCGCCATAGCTCATGCCTAAATCCTGCCAGGTAAGATTTTTACTATTGGTGTTTTTGGGATTAGGATCATTAGT
The DNA here is from genome assembly GCF_052615405.1 of Lactobacillus sp. PSON. NCBI lineage: Bacteria > Bacillati > Bacillota > Bacilli > Lactobacillales > Lactobacillaceae > Lactobacillus > Lactobacillus sp. PSON. Next base: position 214,857 of record NZ_JBQXFW010000003.1, read on the forward strand.
TAAACCATTTAAGTAATCAGTTGTAGTATTTAATACTTTTGCAACAGCTGATAGTGCTTCAAAGCTTGGTTTGCTACTTTTCCATTTATAAATAGAATTAGTTCCTAATTTAGCTTTATCATTTACTTCACGTAATGATAATTTACGTTTTTTAGCTAATTCTTTTGTTCTTTCAAATACTGTCATATCAAGATTTCTCCAATACTTGACAAAAATATTTTAGAAAATTTGCTAAAATTGCTTGCATTTTTAGCAAATTTACGCAATAATAGTTTTGTCATCAAGTTACGAAATAAATTTAAAAAAATATTGAAAAACGTCAAGTGATGCTAGAAAATTTATTTTTTTAAATAAAAAAAACTAGTATTAACGCTTATTTATTATACTTTTATGTTAGTAAATATTCCAATAAAGGTCAATAGTTTTCTAAATATTTTTCTAAACAAGTTTCAAAACAAATTATAAAAAAAGAAGGTGATGTTAAAAAATATTCAAATTATGAAAGGAGGTGAAATATATGCCGATTGAAGAAAAGCTTGAAAAAGCCAAAAGAGAAGTTGAACGAGAAATAAAAATTGCTTTGATGGATAAAGGCATGACTCAAGCAGAATTAGCTAATTTACTTAATGAATCCCGTTCTAAAGTCAATCAAGCTATTAAAGGCAATACTAATCCTAAATCTATTGAAATCAGAAAAAAGATTTATAAAGTTTTAGGAATGAATAACTGAACGGGAGAACATAAAAAATGAACGAACTTAAAGTTTTAGGTACTGAAAATGTTGCAGGTTATCAATTTACTGGTATTGAAGGTGGATTTGGTAAAGGCAAGAAAGCAATGCTTGTACCTGACATCGCAAAGATTCATGGACAAGCGTTATCTATTTTGAATCGATCAATTGTCCGTAATATTGATAAATTTACTATTGGATTAGATTTGATTGATCTTCTAAATGCCTCAGAGGCATTTAGAAAATTTGCAAAAGAAAATGGCTTAATTACTAACAATAGAGTTAAACACATCTACCTCTTATCAGAGCGTGGCTATCTCAAACTTCTAAAAATCATGGACGATGATAAGGCTTGGGATATTTACAACGAGATTGTAGATAACTATTTCAATATGAGAGCTGAAATTAAACATGAAGCTACTAAGTATGAAAAGCTTATGCAATTAGCTAACCTAACCAGCAATGAAGAAATGAAAGAATATCTTATTTCTAAAGCTGCAGAAGAAATTACAGGTGAAATTGTAGATGTTCCATTAGGATTTTCATTATTTCAAATGGAAAGAGAACTACATATAAGTTGGACGATTATTGACTACACAGCCAATAAGTTAGGTCTTAAAGCTCCTATTAGTCAAAGAAATAAATTTGGATACTGGGAGCCTCAAGATTGTGGAGCTTATATTTCTTATAACTGGTATGCAACGGCTGCAGGTTATCGACTCATAAGGAAGGAATTAAATCAATGAAGATTGTTGATGAAAGAGAAAATCTATTAGATGTGGAAAATTGGCATGTTGGTGATGTAATCGAGTTTGGAGATAGATTTGACGGTTTAACTCTAGGAATGATTGTTCAAGATGACTATAAAAGCTATTGGCTTCTTGATTTAGAAAGGGGCGACACGCAGTCTACTAATACTTTTCGCTACAATGCTTTAAGTACATTAATTCAAGCAATTAACAACTGTTATGACATTGCTCACAAGGTCAACGTTGAACTGCATATTGAGGAGGCAGAAGATGAGTGCTTTTAAGTTTGAATATAAATTAAATACTCCATTTGTAAAAGCAGGAAAAAATGGAAAGCATAGAGATCAAACGCTTTATCGTTGGGTGCAACAAGATGCAGGCTATGAATTAGAAATTTATTTTCATTCTGATATTTATGATCCATTTCAAGGTTTTCAAAAGATTAGTGGAGTAATGTCAACAAATCAATACGATGCGATAATTCGAAAGCTTGATCGTGCAGGTGTTGAATATTTAACAGGTGAAAAATTAGAAAAAGCAAAAAAGGGCGAAGATATTGATTTAGGAGACCAACAATGACAGGTAAATATACATTAAGAAGTGCAGGTTTCTTTAAAGCTTCTTACATCTATGATGCTTATGAAGAAGCTAAACAGATTGCATATAACCAAGGTTTTGAAAATCCTGATTATGTGTTTGACTTTCGTGATGATTTTAAAAATATTCAGGCTCTATTAGGGAATGATTTCATTAGAATCATCCGTTCAGGAATCTGTGGAACTGAACGCAGAACCCACATTCTAGCTAATGATTTGTGGGAAATGTATCGCTTAGGTCAAAAGCAAAGCAAGAAAGGACTGGTTTAAATGAAGCTATTAACGCCAAGAGAAGTAATGGCTAAGTATCATTACAAAAAATCCACATTCTATAACCGCCGTCTTGAATGCTTAGTTAGTGATTATTCAGATGCTGTTATTATGGACGGTCAACGTAAAACATTAATTAAAGAAGACCGTTGGGAAGAATGGCTTGAATGGCGTTCAGACCAAGCAAAGAAGAAATATTTTGGATTGATTTAAGGAGAAATTGAAAATGGGCAATCTGTATAAACAAAAAGGTGAAATCACTTTTGTACCAATTGCATTAAAAAAAGGCTGGATGTATTTTCCTGGAGTTTTATTTAAAGGCTTAAATGGTCATCCTGTACTTTTAGGGCATGTAGTAGATGTATGTGTGTTAGTAGACGTGGATTTAGCTACTATTGTTCAAGACAATTTACCAGATGATGAAGAAAGCGTGATGGCCGCTTTAAACTATTCACTTAATCGTGATGAAATCTTAAGTACTGAAGACTTGGCAGGTGCAGAAGCTGGTTTAAAGGAAGTAGAAGATGAATTTGGACCTAAACCACCAATTCATACATTTAACATCTATGATCCTGCAGCTAAAAAGTTCATGGATAAGTATGTTACTGACAAAATTCATAGCTGGGGTGATGAAGATGATGCATAAAGGATTAATTTACCACATTAAAGGTAATACAGCGATTTTCCATGAAACTACTCTTACACCTAAGAAATTTGAAGATTGGATTATTGAACAGGGTGGTTACAAAAATGTTCCAGGTGTAGTTTTGCAGGAAGCAATAGCTGTAGATGAAAACGCTCTTTACACTATTAGCGATCGTGTATTCCAAAAGCAAAAAGGTGACATTGTCCTTCCATTGGATGGGGTGCTTTATATAGAAGAATGGAGAACAAAAAAATGTTAAAACCAGAAAAAGCAATTTTAACCACAAAGATTCAAAGATTGCAAAATGAAAACAAGCTTTTAAGACAACATTTAGATGAAAAGCAATGGCTTCCAGTTGCAGTGATTGCATTAGTTGGTGTGATGATTGGCTTACTACTTGGAATTTTTGTAAGTCAAGAAATTTTAACAGGTGCAGGATTATGACAAAAGAATGGCACTGGGACAATGTGAAGCGTGTTTTATTCCCTGTTTATGAGGAGGACTAAAAATGACAAAAGAAATTGTGGATTTTCAACCAGGTGATGTTTTCAACTATCAGTTTAGTAATGGTGAAGTTGAACCATTTGTTGTAATTGCTCGTTCTTTCAATGGTAGAACTTGCTACAATTTGGCTTCATTAAAAGACGGTCAGGTATGGTCTACATTTTTCATACTTCGTTCAGATTTGAAAAATACATTAAGAAATGAATCATTCGTAAAATCACAACAAATTGTAAATTTTAAGCATAGTGAAGAAAATCCATTCAAGCAATATACCGATGGACTGGCTAAAACATTGCTTGCTAAGAATAAAGATTATGGTGATTCATTTACTAAATCCCTTGATAAGTTCGGAATGGTAGCAAGTGTAGTTAGATTAGAAGACAAGTTCAACCGTTTGGATAGTTTAACTGCTAGTCGTGAACAAAATGTGAAAGATGAAAGTTTAGCTGATACATTTTTGGATTTAGCAGGCTACAGTATTCTTTCATATAAGTATTTAAAGGAGCATGAAGAAGAATGAAAGATTATGAAGTGATTTTTGTTAAAGCAATTATGAGCAAAAACTACGGTATTGCTGAAGAATCTTTAAAAAAGTTAGCAGCTTTTCACAAAATGAGTATAAGAGAAATATATATGTCTTTATTGTTTGCAGGTGTTGCTGCATTTGAAGATAATACTTTGAATCGTTTTCTAGAAAACATTGATGTGTTTGAAAAACAAATAATTGTGGAGCTGAAAAAATGAAAGATTATGAAGCAGCTAGATTCAACAAATCCCAAGAAAACGCATTAAAGTTCTTTGGACCACAACCAATTAAATCTTGGTTAGCTACTTTTAACTTTGGTGTTTTAACACAACATGGTTGGAAAATAACTAACGATTACAATACGTTAACTATTGATATAGCTAAAGTTGAGTTTGTAGATGGTTTATATAAGCTGGTTAAAGGTAAGAAAGTTATTTTAAAACTTGATAGTCGACAACTTCTAGCTTATGAAGAAAAAAATCTGTGGAGGATTATAAAAAATAGCTAAAGGTTTAGTTTTGGGTTTAAACGATGGCATTAATGTATGGACAGAAACCACATGGAGTGTAGAAGATTTTAATAACTATGTTGATGAACGCTTACAAGAAGGAAAAGTTATAGGCTTACGGTTACAAAATGCTTCGGCTTTTTATAAAGGTAATTTTTCTATTGATGAGTTAAGAAAAACCGAATCAGAAGTTTATATTTTGTTTGACAAAATTATTTTCGTTCAAGAATGGAAAACTGAAGGTGGTGATAGTGAAACCGAATAGTTAACAAATAAATTTAAGGAGGTGAAGAAATTTGAACTCTAAGTTTAGTAAAGAAACAGTAGATGCACTTGTTTTAGCTTCTAATGCTTACAGCTACACAAAAAAGCCGTCAAACCGTAAAGCTTGACGACTTACATATAATCCCTAAAGAAAGTGTAACACGAAATGCAAGAAAAAACTGATAAAACACGAGAAATTTTAGCAATTCATGCAGCCGAAAAAGCAAACAATGCTGGCTCTAATGAAGTAGTGTGGATTAACCCACCTGCAGAATGTGTTTTAGTTCCTACTGATTATTCAAACTATGAAGAACTAGTTATTTCACTGATTCTTCATAAGAAGTTAGATGAAAGAGATTTAAGCTACTTGTTTGATTACTTTGATTGTGAAGACGATTCAGAAAGAGCTTGTAAACTCTACATTCAAGATAACTATGAGGTAGAAAACAATGATGATTGATGAAGGTATGGTGGTAAGTGAAATGTGGCAACTTTACCACACAAATGATCCTGAAAAAATGGATAGATTCTTTAATGCTTTGGCTAGTGAAGTTGATGCTGAAACTTTAGAGAATTGCATAAATCAAGGATGGGATGAATGCGATGATTGAAGATTTTAGAGAATGGTCTGATACCACACTTACTTCTTTTGATGAGTGGAAGCAAAAATTTATTGATGAAGCTCTTAGTAAGGGAACTTATAAGAAAGCTTTGAACTGGCTTTCTAGCCAAGAAATTGACTTGTTAGGTCGTTCAGCTTCTACAGTTCAAGACCACTTCAATTATGCTGTACGGCAGATGATTGAAGATGCTAAAAAAGAAGTTCGTGATAAAGCATTAAATAAGGAGATTTAAATTATGCCAATGATTAATATAAAAGACGTTAAACAAGCGCCATGGCGTGTACTTGTTTACGGTAAACCGGGGGTTGGTAAAACTTACTTGGGTAAATATCTAACTGGTAAAACTATGATGCTTAGCTTTGATGGGTCTTACAAGCGGTTAACTGATATTTACCAAACCTCAACAGTGTGGAGTTTAGATCCAAATAATGTACAACAGGATTTAGCAGATTTTGCTAGAGAATTTGTTTATATTCATGACCAATACAACAACTTAATTATTGATAACGTTACAAGTCTTCAAGAATTATGGTTTGTTGAAAAAGCTAAGGAATCTAAAAACGGTCTTGATAATCAAATTAAACACTATAACGAATACAGCCATTATCTGATTAGGTTTTTTGCCAGTATGTTGAATTATGACTTAAATATTTTAACTACTGCATGGGAAGAACAAAGACCGATTACAGCGCTTAATGGTCAGCAATTTAGCCAGTATGCACCAAGTATGAGAGATAAAGCCCGTGACTGGTTAATGGGTCATATGGATGTAGTAGGGCGATTGGTACAATCGCCCAAGTCTGGTGAGCGTGGGGTTATCCTGCAAGGAAATGATGGTATTTATGCTAAAAACCGAATGGACAACCGTACTTGGTGTAAAGCTGAAGATTTATTTAAGTTTGGTGATGTGGAGGAAAAGACAGATGGCAAAGAATAAAGAAGAATTGGCAAAGAAATTAACTGATTTAGCTGAAAAGGTTAAAGCAGGTGAAGTTGATAATGTGTTACTTGCTTGTTTTCCAGTTAAAAATACTGTAAGTGTCACTAAATACGGTAACTCTGTAACACTTTTAGGCATGATTGATGCTGTTAAAGATGATTTTATGGAAGATTATCACACAGCACGACGAGCAGATAAGGTATTTAGAGCTATTACTGGTAGTGATATAGATGTATAAGCTGCGTCTTTATCAAGAAGAACTTGTTACTAAAGCAAGAAAATCACTTGAAAAAGGACATAAGGCACCGCTAATAGTTAGTCCTGCAGGCTCTGGTAAATCTGTAATTATTGCAGAAATTGCCCGCAGTGCTGTAGAAAAAGGCGGTCATGTATTGTTCATGGTTCATAGAAAAGAACTAGTAGAACAAATTGCAGAAACATTCATTAATGATGGTATTGATTTAACCCACACAACTATTAGCACTGTGGGAAAAATAAAAAATCGTTTGGGTAAGATTGTTAAACCCACATTGATTATTACAGATGAAAGCCATCACTCATTAGCTAAAAGCTATAAAGAAATTTACAGCTACTATAGTGATGTGCCTAGGCTTGGATTTTCTGCCACTCCGTGGCGTTTATCTGGTAAAGGACTGCATGATGTTTATGATGACATCATTGTAGGTAAATCGGTTCAATGGCTGATTGAAAATCATTATTTAGCACCGTATCGGTATTTCACTTATCAGTTAGGTGACAAGTCTAAATTGAAATCTAATTCAATGGGCGATTTTACTGGTAAATCAATGGAAGAGTTTAATAATACCGTTATTTACGGCGATATTATCAAATGCTGGCGTAAGTTTGCACAAAATGGCAAAACCATTGTTTATGCAAGTAGTGTGGAATATAGCAAGCATGTAGCTAAAGCTTTTACAGATAGCGGTATTCCTGCAGAACATGCCGATGCTAAAACACCTGCAGCTGAACGTAAAACCATTATGCAAAAATTCCGTGATGGAAAAATAAAAGTTTTATGTAATGCCGACTTGTACGGTGAAGGAATCAATGTGCCTGATTGTTCATGTGTAGTTTTACTAAGACCTACTAAGTCATTAGTTGTTTACATTCAACAATCTATGCGGTGCATGAGATACCAACCAAATAAAACTGCAGTAATTATAGATCAAGTAGGAAATGTTAACCGTTTTGGCTTACCTGATAAAAAACGTGACTGGTCATTAAAAGACCGTAAACGCATAAACAGTGCAGGTTCAAATGATTTGATAACTTGTCCTTGGTGCTATGCAACTTTTAACAAACATGGCTCTAAATGTCCTATATGTGGTCATACATTAAGTGATACTGAAGAAGAAACTCACAAGAAAGAACAAAAAAACAACAAAGAAGCCCAATTACATGAAGTAACTGATAAAGATTTCAACCTAACTATTAACTATTTATCTCTTAAAAAGCCTGCTGACTTAGACAGTGTGGAAGAGTTAAAGGAATATGCCAAAATCAAAGGCTATAAGTCAGGTTGGGTTTACTATCAAATGAAAAATCGTGGTTGGCTTCACAAGAAATAAATTTTAAGGAGAAAAAACAAATGGCTTTTATTCATACTGATTACTCAAACATTAAGGAAAACGACTACTCACCAGTTCCAGAAGGAACTTATGAAGTAAATATTGAAGATGTGGCTCAAGACGCTACAAAAGGTGGAACTGAATTTATTGAACTTAAACTTAGAGTCCGTAAGGATTTAGATAAGGCAATGCCTGATACTAATGGTAAGTATCACAACCGTATGCTTTTTCAAAATGAGTGGAAGCGCAAGAAGACTGGTGCTTATGACCAAGAAAACCTTATGCGCTACTTAAAAGCTGCTAAAGTTCCAGACAATGTGACATTAGATAGTTTTGATGATTTTGCTGATGCTCTTAGAGGTAAAAACGTTCGTGTATATGTCAAAGTAGAAGACAACACTTATAAGGGCAAGACCGAAACTAGAAATACAATGGCTGCTTGGAATTTTGAACAAACAAAATACCCAACTGATACACAACAATCTTCTGAAGATCCATTTGAAGCTACTGATAATACCATTACAGATGAAGATATTCCATTTTAATTGTTAAGGGGTGCGGTAATGCAAGAAATTAATCAATATCGGGCGAATGTGCCTGATGAAATGAAAGAGCTAAATCAGTGGGGTGTTTACCGCAAGATTTGGCAACCAGAACGTAATAAATACACCAAGATTCCAATTGATGCTAACACTGGTGGTGCTGGTAAATCTAATGATGAATCTACCTGGTCTGACTTTGAAACGGCTCTTAAGGCTTTAAATGAGATTGAAGATGCAGACGGTTTAGCCTTCTATTTTGCTAATGGTTATGTGGGTTTAGATGTAGACCACATCAAAGATGACTTAGATAGTTTTTCTGATGGTAATGATGACCCTGATAATTTAGTTAATATCGTTAGAAAACTTACTAATCAGACTTACCTAGAAGTTTCTTTATCTAATGAAGGAATTCATGCGATTTTTAAGGGTAAAATTCCGGGCAAGCGTAGACGCAAGACATGTAATTTGACAGTAGGGTCATTAGTTACTTAAAATTCCGGGCAAGCGTAGACGCAAGGGTAACTTTGAAATGTACGAAAGCGGGCGATTTTTCGCCCTTACAGCTAACACAATTGGTAAAACCAAGATTGAAACTTTAGACGAAACAAACTTAAAAGCCCTTTATTATTTTGTATTTGGTAAAGATGAAACTACCAGGGTAGCTTCTACAGTTCCTTATAAAAATAATTTATCTATCAGTGAAATCATTGATAAGGCAGAAACTTCTAAAAACGGCGCTCGTTTTAGGGCGTTTATGCAAGGTGGCTGGGAACCGTTTTATGCAAGTCACAGTGAAGCAGATTTAGCTTTTGCTAATGATTTAGCTTTTTGGACTGGTAAAGATTATGCAAAAATGGATGCAATTTTTAGACAGTCTAATTTAATGCGTGAAAAGTTTGATCGCAAAGAAAAAAACACTACTTATGGTGACAATCTTTTAAACAAGGCTATTGAAGAAGCTCCTTTAGTCTATAGACCTGGTTTAGATGATTACCACGTTAATATGCCATTTCTTAAAGCTAAAGAGCCTGAAAAGCTTTTAACTCAAACCCAAGACGATACAGGGAATGCTAAGCGTTTTATGCAGCTTTTCGGCGACAAATTTAAGTATTCTTACACTGATAAAGTGTGGTTTTACTACAACGATTCTTTTTGGGAACGAGACACTAAAGGCTATTTAGAAAAAGCTATTGATAAGATGATAGACGCAATGAAAACTGAAAGTGTTCCTTTTGCTGGGGATGAAGAAGATAAAGAAAAAGCTAAACAAAAGTTTCTAAAATTTATCGCTAAAACTAGAAATCATGCGTCCAAAGAAAATTTGGCTAAAGAATTACGTCACTATGTACCAGTGATTCACGGTGAATTTGATAAACAAGATTTTTACTTAAATACTCCTAGTGGCTATGTGGATTTAAGAGATGGTAGCTTACACGATCATCAAGAAAAATTAATGTTTTCTCAAGAAACTGGGGTTGAGTATACCGATAATGCCGATTGCCCTAGATGGCTTAAGTTTATTGACCAAATTTTTAATCATGACCAAGACCTAATAAAGTACGTTCAGCGTCTTGTAGGTTATTCCTTGACGGGTTCTAACCGTGAACAAGAAATGTATATCTGCATTGGTAAGGGACGTAATGGTAAATCTGTATTTTTAACGATTTTACAAACTGTATTTGGAATTTACGCTAAAACAATGGACGTTAACTCTATTATGGCTAATTCTAGAAATAACGACGCTCGTTCAGATTTAGCCCGCTTAGAAGGTGCAAGAATGGTTGTATCAAGTGAAGCTAATGAAGGCGATAGATTAGACGAAAGCATATTAAAACAGATTACAGGTGGAGATAGATTAGTTGTGCGTTACATGTATGGTAACGAGTTCGAATTTATTCCTAAATTTAAGCTGTGGATGGCTACCAACCACAAGCCAGTTATTAGGGGAACTGATGATGGTATTTGGAGGCGTATTAAAATCATTCCGTTTTCTGTCCAGATTCCTAAAGAAAAAGTTGATAAAGATTTAAAGGAAAAGCTTTTAGAAGAAGCTCGTGGCATTCTTAACTGGTGCGTTGAAGGTGCAATTCTTTATTCAAAGTATGGTTTAGGTGAACTACCTCAAGCCATGAAACTGCAAAATGAAGGTTATCGTGAAGAAATGAACGTAGTTGAGCAGTTTATTGATGAAATGTGTACTAAGGTACCCGAATTATCTGAAAAAGCTAGTAGTTTGTTTGAAGCTTATAAATCATGGGCTGAAAAGAATGATGAACAACGTCTTTCAAGACGACTGTTTAGCCAAAGACTAAAAGAGCTTTATCCTTCTAAAAGAACTAAAGCAGGAATTTACTATCAAGGGTTAAAACTAGGTGTTTATGATTACGGCGGCTTGAAATGGAATAAGTAACCTATTTAGGTATAGCTTAAGTCTGTGTGGTGCAATTAGGTGTAGTTACTATAAATACACCCTGTACACTTACAGCCCCAAGGGATTGAAAGCAAAAAAGTGCCAAAATCCGAGGTAAATCCCTAAACTCTATATATTATTTTTATATTTTTTATATATAAACTTCTAGAAAAGTAACTACACTAGAAAGAAATTTACTAGCTGTAGTCTTACTGTCCCAAGGATTTAGGCGATGAAATTAGTCCTAAAAAATACTACACCAGTAAATTATTTACTTTTGGCTGTAGTCCTACTCCCTCAAAGGATTAGGTACGGTGTAGTAATGGTGTAGTTACTAAATTTGGATAACACTAGTAATTACACCAAATAGTGAGATTGCATAAATAATCTATTTATTAGATGTAGTTGAATACAAAATATGTGCAAGGGTGAGTGGTGGGTAAATTGAGGTTAAAAATGAACAGATTAAAAGAACTAAGAAAAAAGAATGGGATAAATCAAAAAGATTTAGCACTTAAATTAGGAATTACACAACAGGCTTTAAGTTATTACGAAAACGGTAAAAGAAATTTAAGTAATAGTCTGTTAAACACATTAGCAGACTTTTACGGTGTATCAGTTCCTTACTTACAAGGTGCGACTTACTGCAAGAAATGTGGTAATTACTTCTTTGAAGAAGATCATTATGTTTTCTGTCCTTATTGTGGGATAAGTCTTGAAGAAAAAACTTATATAAATCGCTGTTTAGATTGTGGTACGGTTTTCTTCTTTGATGCTCCTAATTACTGTCCACTTTGTGGAGGGCAGAGGTTCGAATAATGTTTTTATTTCAGCGGTTGTATCAATTGGAGTATTAGCTTATGGATTTTTACACAGGCTTGTCTTTTAAAATACTATTTTTAGTTATTTGGCTAACTTTAACTTGGATTTACTTTATAACTGTTTGGTCAGTTTTTGGAAAAGTAGTTTCAAAAACTAAATATCCTGAAATACCATTAGTTTTTTGTATTGTAGCGTGTTTAGTTTTTTCATTCGGATTATGTAAGGTGTGGTTTTTATGAGGATTGAAACAGAAAAATTAAAATTTGAATTGGCTAGAGCAATTGAAGCCAAAACAGATAACAAATCAGTATCAGTTAATGACATTCGTTTAACTGATTTAGAAGAAGATGAAAATGGTAACTTTATGGCTACTATTGATTTTAGCGGTCATAAAGAACCAGACATTAAAACTATTACTATCAACAGTGATATTGAAGTAAGTGAAGTGCTGCTAGAAGAATTGTTACTTGATTGCAGTAAATCTGGTCAAGAAATGACTACAGTTATTTCAAGGGCATTAAGTAATTATTATGAAGTCTGAACATCAAATTCAAAATGAAATACGTGTAGTTTTATCACAAAATAAATGCACTGTTTTTAGAGCGAATGTTGGTAGTGTAAAGTTGCCAGATGGTAGATGGTTTACTACTGGGCTTCCTAAAGGTTTTCCCGATTTATTTGGGATTCGCTGGAGTGATAACCAAACGTTCTTTATTGAAGTAAAAAATGCAACTGGAAAACCAAGAGCAGACCAAGTACGATTTCATGAATTTTTAAAATCGCACAATGTGATTCATGGGATTGCTCGCAGTTCAGAAGACGCTTTAAAAATAGTACAGTGTGGACTTGTTGGTTATGGCTATCAGGAGAAATAAAATGACTTTAAATTATGACTTGATCCATAAAATTGAAGATGAATATGGTTCAATTTCTAAAATACCAGAAAATCATCCCTTGCTTCTTAAATTGCAAACAAGTGTAGGCAATCCTAGAAGATTAGAGGAAGCTCTTAAAGCTGGCTATTCTTGTCGCTGGTGTTTAAAAAACATGTGTGTGGGTTATAAACGAATCAAAGAAATGGCTAGTCGTTTAAATGTTCCGCTGCTTCCATCATTTGTTTATTATGATGATAATCAAGGCATTTATAGTACTTCTAAGAAGGCTTACGCCTTTTATGTAGGTGCTAAAAAAACACAATGGGGCATTAGAGTGGCAGGACAAAAGTTAACTAAAGGTGTTTATTCTTGGGATGATATTTCTGTAGGAGCCATTTATTTAGTTAATGAAAATAAGTTTTATCGTAAGTTACATACAGATATAAGGAGTTATAAGAGTGAAGAAAGCAAACTTTAAATTTGTGGAGCATATTTTAAAAGAGTACCCAAATACTCAAAAATACATCAAAGAAACTGAAAATGAAATTCTGCATCCTGTTTCTACTGATGTAGATGAAAACGTTGGTGGGGGACGTTCAAATAAAAAAGATGAACATGTTGAACAAATGGCTATTACTATTGCCGATAATGAGCGCATTAATGCCATTAAACGTAATCATGATGTAATCAAAGATGTTTATAACCGCAGCGATTTAGAAACACAGATGATTATTTACGGTCTGTACTTTAATGGTCAATTAACTCTGCAGGGTGTAGCTAATCAAACTCATCTTTCAACTAGACAGTGCAGCAGAAAAAGAACTGATTTCTTTAATAAGGTTGCAGATCAGCTGGGACTTTATTAAAAAGATGTCCTTAAGATGTCCTAATTGACCCCAACTTTTAAGGTATTATAGTATTATCAAGTAATAAACAAATGTTAGTGAGCATCTTGTAATCAACTATTACTTGACGATTATTTTTTTGAAACTAAGCCTTAACAATATTAGTTAGCCGTGTAGGGTTCGACTCCCTATGCGGTTTTTGCGTTTCATTGTGAAGCGCAACGTTCAATTGACTTTGAAAATGTCGTTGTGGAAATTCGTTCATTTTATTAGCATTAAGAACTAAAATTCAAACATTACCCTAGTTCTTAATGCTTATAGATTAATAGTTCAATGGTAGAACAGTGGTCTCCAAAATCATTGATGTGGGTTCGATTCCTACTTAATCTGTTTTTATATTATTCAGGAGGTACTAAGTATGTATGAAGTTAACTGTAAAACAACGTAAATTCTGCGATGAGTATTTAAAATCTGGTAATGCAACTCAAGCATACAGAAATGCAGGTTATTCAGCTAATACCGATTCTGTAGCTAGTTCTGAAGCTTGGAAGCTACTTAGAAAACCAAAGGTTCAGGCTTATCTTAATAAATCTATGGATAAAATGCATGAAGAGGGCATAGCAAGTGCAGAAGACGTTTTAAAATACCTGACAAGGGTAGTAATGGGTAAAGAAACAGAATACGTTACAACGCCCGGTGGCGTGATTCCTAACGTTCCTGTTTCAGCAAAAGATAGAATTAATGCAGGTAAAGAAATTCTTAAACGTTTTCCTAGTGATCGCTTATCACTGGCACAAATTCGCAAAACAGAAGCTGACGCTGATTTAACCGAAGCTAAGGTTAAGGCAATGAAAGATTTAACAGGTGAAGATAATGCTAAATTAAATCAATTGCTTGACGCTGTTACTGGTGGAGTATATAAAGATGAAAATTCTAACAAGTAAACAAGAATCTGTTATTTACTCTTACTTGCATGATGACTGGAAATATTTAATTTTAGCTGGGGCTAAACGGTCTGGTAAAACTTATGTAGACAATTATATTTTTCTCCTTGAAATCAGAAGAGTGGCTAAACTTGCTAAACAGCAACATGACCCACACCCGCAATATATTTTAGCGGGCTTTTCTTCTAATACTATTTACAACAATGTTATTAGTTCAATTTCAACCCAATTTGGGATTGACTTAAAAACAGACCGTCACGGACATTATCATATATTCGGTGTGGATATTGTTCCTGCTTATACTGGAAGTTTAAGAGGTATGAGTGCTATTAGAGGTATGACTAGTTACGGAGCTTATGTAAATGAAGCTTCTTTAGCAGTTTATGATGTCTTTCAAGAAATCATTGCACGTTGTTCTGTTGAAGGGGCTAGAGTTATTGCGGATACAAACCCTGATAATCCTAATCATTGGCTTAAAACAGAATACATTGACAATAAAGATCCTGACGCTAGAATTAAAACCTTTCATTTTACTATTGATGATAATACATTCTTACCTAAAGACTATGTGGAAGCTTTTAAAGCAGCTACACCTAAAGGGATGTTTTATGAACGTGATATTTTAGGTTTGTGGGTTATGGGTGAGGGTCTGGTTTATTCAGATTTTAACAAAGATACAATGCTTATTGATGAAAGTGATGTTCCTGATAATCTACATTATTATTGTGGTGTTGACTGGGGATTTGAACACTTAAACTCAATAGGTATTTTTGGTGATGATGATCAAGGCAATACTTATTTCATTAAAGAATACACAGGAAAGCATAAATTTATAGACCACTGGGTTAAGGTGGCGCAGGATATTCAAGCCGAATATGGTAAGAATATCCTTTTTTATTGCGATTCTGCACGTCCTGATAATGTTACGGAATTTCAAGCTAATGGTATTAATGCAATTAATGCTAATAAACGCATTTTGGCAGGTGTGGAATGTGTAGCTAAATTAATGACTAGTGGTCACTTTTTTGTTAACAAGCAAGGTATTAATAAGTTTTTAGATGAAATTTATCAATACGTATGGAATGAAAAGACTGGCGAACCTTTAAAAGAACATGATGATGTGATGGATATGATGAGATATGCAATTTATACAAAGAGAGCGAAAGGGGGTTACATTCCTTGGAAATAAAAGACATTCAAAAAATCATTCGCAATACTGCTACAAGTCGTGCGAATTTTAATACTAATTATGAAAAATCTTTACGTTATTACATGAATAAGAACGATATAGTTAATCGTACTAATGGTGAATCTAAGATTAATAAAGAAGGAAAAGATGACCCGTTGCGTTCTGCAGATAATCGTATTTCTTCTAATTTTCATCAACTCTTAGTAGATCAAGAAGCTGGTTATATTGCTACTGTTGCTCCTTCAATTGATGTGGGTGAAAAAGCACTAAACAACAAGATAACTAATGTGCTTGGTGACAATTTCAATAGTACGCTTAATCGTTTAGTGATTGATGCAGCTAATGCAGGTGTTGCATGGTTACATTATTGGATTGATGACAGTAATAATTTTCGTTATGGCATTATTCCACCTAATCAAATTACAGCGATTTATTCCACATCTTTAGATACTAAATTACTAGGACTTCTTAGAGTTTATGAAAAGCTTGATGAAGATTCTGGTAAGTATTTTAAAGTTTATGAGTATTGGAATGATAAGGAAGCAAGATTCTATAGAAATCCAATTAATGACCCTAATACATTAGAACCTTACAATAATATATCTAGCTATGATTTAACTGCAGGATATGAAACAGGTATTTCTAATACGTTTAAACATAACTTTGGACGCATTCCATTTATTGCGTTTCCAAAGAACAGATATAAGCAACCTGATTTATTAAAATATAAAGGCTTAATTGATGCCTATGATGATATTTATAACGGCTTCTTGAATGATTTAGATGATATTCAAGAAGTTGTTTTAGTTCTTACTAATTATGGTGGTACCAATTTAAAAGAATTCATGCACGCTTTAAAGGTTGATAAGGCTGTTAAGTTTAATTCTAATGGTTCTGGCGATAAGAGCGGTGTGGATAAATTACAAATTGATATTCCTACTGAAGCTAGAAAAGCAATGCTAGATATAACTAGAGATAATATTTTCTTGCATGGTCAAGGTGTGGACCCTGCTAAATTCGACTCTACAAATGCAAGCGGTGCGGCTATTAAAATGCTTTATAGTCATTTGGAATTAAAGGCTTCAATTACTGAAAGTCAGTTTAGAACTGCTTTAAGTGAATTGACTAGAGCAATTATGAACTATTTAGGTATTAGTGACGCTAATAGTCGTTATATTTCACAAAATTGGGAACGTACAAGAATTGAAGATGACTTAACAAAAGCTCAAGTTTTATCTCAAGTTGCTAACTGGTCTTCTAAAGAAGCAATTGCTAAAGCCAATCCTATTGTTGATGATTGGCAACAGGAACTTAAGTATCAAAAACAAGATACTTTAAATAATGATCCTTACAGTGTAGATAATGATGAATAATCAAGACTACTGGCGTGAACGAATGCTTTACGCTAAAAAGCAAAGATTAGTTTCAGCTGCAGAATATGAAGACGCCATGCGTTCAAGGCTTAAAGACTTAGAACATGAATTTGAAAAAGAAGCTGCTAAATTTACTCAAAGATATATTGATGAAAACAACACCACATTAGAACAAGCTTCTAAAGTTTTAAATGGTGTTAATAATCATAGATGGTCTATGAGTTTAGAAGAGTTTGAGGCTAAAGCAAAAGCTGGTGGTTATGAACGTATTCTTAATACTGAATATTACAGAAGTCGTATTTATAGACTTCAGCAATTGCACGACCAAATGGCAGAATTTGCTAAAAAATACAGTGTTAATGAAGAAATTAGAATGCGTAATGAACTAATTAAGACGTATGATGATACTTATTTACAGGATAATTACGTAAAAGACGTTCTAGAAGGTCAGTTAACCGTTAAACTTAATCGTTTTAATGAACAGCAATTAGCAGATATTGTTTATAAGCCTTGGAATGGTAGTAGTTTTTCAGAACGTATTTGGAATAATTACACTAAAGTTTTACCTGATGTGTTAACTGATACAATGCTTCGAGCTACTGTAATGGGTTACTCAGCTAATCGTGTGGTTAAAGATATTCGTGATAGATTCTATGATGTTTCAACTAATAATATTCATAGATTAGTTGTTACTGAAATGGGACATGCTGCAGAAGAAGCTACTGCTAAGTTTTATGAAGATAGCGATATTGACCAATACCAATATTTAGCAACTCTTGAAAGTCGCACTTGTGATCAGTGTAGTCATTTGGATTATAAAGTTTTCAACACTAAAGACCGCGTGGAAGGCAAGAATTATCCGTTAATGCACCCTTATTGTAGGTGTACTACAGTTCCTTATATTGAGGGGCTGCCTGATATTGAAAGTCGTTGGGCTCGTGACCCTGAAACTGGCAAAGGAAATTGGGTTAAGAATATGTCCTTTGCTGAATGGAAGAAAGTTGTCACTGATGAAGCAACCCGAAAGAGATATAATTTCTTAGCAGAGAATTACGGCAAACATGGTTTTCCTAAATCATTTAAAGAATTTAAGAAAGTAATGTATAATAATGGTACAGAAAATAGAGCGCTGAAAGCTTATATCAAAGCTAGAGAAAAAGGCACAGTTGAACCGGTTGTATCTTTTTATGATTATGTTGATGCTATGAAGCAACTTGATAAGGAAGTAATTGGTATAAAAACAGTAGATAATCAAGATGTTATTAGTTATTCAAATCACTTAATAGATAGAATTTTTGGCGTTAGAGAAGACCCTAATGGTCATAAACGTATAGGTGTTTCAATTGATGAAATCAAAGAAATGCTAAAACAGGGTAAAACCAAGTATTTAAAAATTTCAACAAAATATATAACTAATGAAGGCTATGTTGTCTTAAATAAGCAGGGTAATCTTGTTACTGTAGTACCTAGAAAGGAAACAAAAAGATGAGAAGTCTAGTTTTTTCTAACAAAGATTTTCAATTTATTAAAGAAAAATATAGTGATCTTTATAATATTTTGCTTCCTAAAATTTTGCATGAGAATGGAAAATTATTTTATCCAATGTATTCAAATCAAGATTACGATTATGTCTTTGATATTTTTGGAGATTATATTGGAGATTCTTTAGATTCAAAGGGGGAATTATCGTCTGATGGCTTGAATCTAGAAAGAATATGGGATTATGCTGATGGAGCTGAAGAATGGCACTAGTAAACTAAGCTAGTGCTATTTTTTATAAAAACGAGGACAATAAGCATGGCAAAAGATGATTATTTTGTAATAACTTATAAATTGCTAAAAATCCTTTATGAAGCTTTAAAGCACGGTAAGTTTATTACTGAAGATGAATTAAATGAACTTAGTTCATCAATTAATCATGAATATTGGATTTATATTTTAGCTACCCTTTCAGAGTGTGGATATATTTCAGGTGTAGAAATAATTAACGCTTTAACGGGGAAAGATATTAAAGTGATTAATATTCAAATAACGCCTAAAGGAATTGAATACCTTGAAGAAAATTCAAAAATGAACAAAGTAAATGAAATTATTAGTAAAGCACCTGATTGGATTGAATTATTAGCTCAATTTATGCACTAACAATTCAATCTTGACCTAAGTAAGTCGTAAAACTGCTTATTTTTTATACCCTTATTTGAGAGGCGAACTCGTAAAAACGTGTGAAAGGACTTGTAATAATGAAAAGAAATCAATTAAAAGAGTTAGGTCTGACAGATGAGCAGATTAATCAAGTTATGGATTTAAATGGTAAAGATATTAATTCTGTTAAAGAAGAGGTATCAACTTTAACTACAGCTAATGAAAACTTTAAATCACAGATTGCTGAACGTGATAAGGATTTAAAGAATTTACGTTCACAAGTTAAAGATAATGAAGACTTAAGCAATCAATTTAAAGAGCTGCAAGGTAAATATAAGAACGATACCACAAAGTTAACTAATGAATTAAATCAAACTAAGCTTAATAATGCCGTTGATCGTAAGTTATCAGCTAATAATGTAAGAAATGTTAAAGCAGTGAAAGCACTCCTTAACATGGATAGTGTAAAACTTGATGATAATGGTAATTTATCTGGTTTAGATGACCAAATTAAAACTATTAAGCAATCTGATTCTTACTTATTTAATGAAGGAACTAAACAAAATTATGAACCTTCAAATGGTAAACCTGCTACTACTGACCAAACTCAAGCCATGATTGATGTATTTAAATCGTAAAGGAGAATTAACCAATGGCAATTAATTACGCAGAAAGCTATCAACAAGCTTTACAAGAAGGCTTTTATGATGGTCATTTATTCAGTGTGGATTTATGGAACTCACCATCTAATTCATTAGTTAAGTTTGATGGAGCTAAGCATATTAAGTTACCTAAACTTACTATTGATGAAGGACGTAAGGACAGAACACGTAGAACTATTACACAACCTGTAGCAAACTACAGTAATGATTGGGATTCTTACGAATTAACTAATGAACGATACTGGAGTACTCTAGTAGATCCATCAGATGTAGATGAAACTAATACGGTTGTTTCAATTGCTAATATTACTAAGCAATTCAATTTACAAGAAAAGATGCCAGAAAAAGACCGCGAAATGTTTTCTAAATTGTTCACTCAAAAGGAAACTTTAGATAGTGGTAAAGGTATTGCTACTGATACTTTAAGTGAACAAAATATTCTTGAAGCATTTGATAACATGATGGTTAACTTTGATGAAGCACGTATTCCATCACAAAACCGTATTCTTTATGTAACACCTAAGACTAATGCAATGCTTAAGCGTGCAGACGCTATTAACCGTTCATTAGTTTTGAATGACCCTAATAATATTCAACGTACTGTTTACAGTCTTGATGATGTAACTATTAAGGTTGTTCCATCTGATTTAATGCAAACTAAGTACAACTTTGAAACTGGTTCTGCATTAGTTGATGATGCTAAACAAATTGAAATGATGCTTATTTACAATGGTGTTCAAATTGCACCTGAAAAGTATAATTTTGTAGGTTTTGATGCACCTTCAGCTGCAAACAGTGGTAACTACCTTTACTACGAAAATTCTTATGATGATGTTTTACTTCTTAGAACTAAGACAGCAGGTATTGAATTTGTTGTTGGTGATAAAGCTAAAGGTGTAGAAACCCATCAAGAAAAGGTACCTGTAAAACCCACAAGCTCAAGCACCAAGAAAGAAATTACAGATTATTTAACTGCACAGGGTGTAGATTTTGATTCTAATGCTTCAAAAGATGATTTACTTAAATTAGTAAAGTAGGTGTTTAGCTATGAAGCCTAAATATTCTAATTATGAAAATGTTTTAAGTAGTGTAAAGCTGTTAATGCCTAATGTTAATGAAAACCCTAATTATGATGAAATAATTGATTTTACCTTAACTAAAGTAATAACTGATGTATCAATTTACACTAACATCCCTATAGAAGAATTACCTGAAGAGCTTGAACCCACATTTGTTAGTTTAGCAATTCAAGTTTTAAATACTTATGAATTGTTAGTGCCATATGGGCAAAAAACAAGTAATGTAGGTTCTTTAACTGAAGGTGATACATCTGTTACTTTTAGAACTCCATCAGAAGCGTATGTAGCACTTCAAAATGCTAATACTATTACTGATAATTATGTTAACTTGCTTAATTATTTTAGGCGGGTACAATTATGAGTTTATTTGAAGGCTTAAAGAATGTAGTTCCTATTTTGTGGACTGACAAAGTTACAATTATAGGTACTATACCTGTAAAACGTAACAATGTTACAAATAATGAGCCTGTAGTTTTAGTAGAAGATGAACCTTGTAAAGTAATTTTAAAAAGTCAAAGTGCAGGAACTCAAACTTTTTATGATACTGATAATTATGATGCAAAACTTATTATTAAAAATGGTATTAACATACCTGCAGGTAGTGTAATTAATATTACCGATCAGAATGGTAATACCACAAAATATAAGCGGTCTTCTAAAGGCTATACTGGTTATTATTCACATCAAGAAATTGCGATAACAAGGGATGAAAAAGCATGAATTTAGGTTCTATTGATGATGCAGAATATCAAGCGTGGGCAAACCGTGTTAAAGGAAAAATAGCTGGTGGCGATGTAAAACGTGAACTAGAAAAAACAGGTAAAAACATTGGTGTTCAATCCTTAAAAGTTTTAAAAAATAATACTCCTGTTGATAGTGGTGGTTTGCGTCGTGCTTGGACTGCAGAGGGTCCTAGCTATGGTGGTAGAGCGTGGACTATTAAACTTATCAATAATATGGAATATGCTTCATTTGTTGAAGAAGGACATAGACAGACGCCGGGAAGATATGTGCCAGCAATTGGCAAACGTCTTGTAGCTAGTTGGGTACCTGGTCAGTTTTTTATGAAAAAGTCAATGAGTCAAATTGAAGCACAACTTCCTAATTTGATTAGTCCCGGACTATGGGCTTTTAGAGATTTATTAGAATGATTACACTTACAGAAAGAATTGCTAACAAACTTGCAAGCATTTTCCCAGATTCCACAATTTATACTGAAAATCAATCAAGTGGCTTTGAAGTGCCATCTTTTTATATTAGTAAAATAATGGTTAATTCTAAGCCTGAACTATTTGATGTTCAGAATCGTAAATATTCTTATCAAATTGTATATTTTGCTAATCCCGAAGCTCCCAACACTGATATGGAACGTGTCGAGGGGCTTCTTTTAGATAATTTTTGTAGTTTGGAAGAATATGCAACGATTAGAAGACGTGAGACAAGGGTAGACACACAGAATGAAACTTTAACTTTAAGTTTTGAAGTGTGGATAAGAATGCACAAGATTGAAAATATAGTAATGCAAAGAAAGGCTGATATTAATGCCAAAGGAAAAGACAAAAACTAAGACAACTGAAACTAAAGCTTCAGAATATACTAAGCAAAATCTAGTTGAAAGCAAAATTTTTAGTATTTCAGATCGTGATATTTTAAATATTGTCTTGAAAGATGATAAGAAATACACGTTAAAAGAAGCTAAAAAAGCAATTAATAATTTTAAAGGAGGTATTTAAATGGCTGGAACTTGGAAAACTCAAAATAAGCGTCGTCCAGGTGCTTACATTAATGTTAAAGGTGCAGGACAGCCTATTAGTGACTCACCATTAGGAAGATTATTAATGGTAAGTAATGTAAATTTACGTTGGGGACGTGAAGGGGTAATTCCTTTAACTAATAGTTCCGATTTTAAAGCTGAACTTGGTACTACTTTAAACGACCCTGATTTAGTTGCATTAAAAGAAGCACTAAAAGGCGCTGAAACTGTATTATTTATTAATACTAATAGTAAAAGTGGACGTAATGCTACTGCTAACTCTGAAAAAGTTCCATGGGGGTTTGTAGCAAAATATCCTGGTGAAAGAGGAAATGATATTTCGGTTTCAATTGAACCAGAAGTAGTAGAAGAAGGACAAGAACCAACTAAAGCTACAGTTACTACATTATTTGATAATTCGATTGTAGATCAACAAGTTATTTCTTCTGATAATCTTGAAGGATTTGTTAATAATGATTATGTAATTGCTAACTTTCAGCAAGGTTCAAAACTTCCTACTAGTTCAATTACACTTAATTTATCTAATGGCTTTTCTAACCAAGCTGACTTAATTACTTTGGTTAATAATGCTATGGAAACTGAAAACTATAGTGTAGTTACTACGGCAGGTATGGAAATTAGTTCTAATGTTCATAAGCTTTTAGTTGAATCAGTTAAAAGACTACGTGAAGACCAAGGTATGAAGGTTCGTGCTGTAATCCCAGTAAATGATACTGCACCTGTCTATAACTATGAAGGTGTATCAATGGTAGCTAATGGTTTTATTGAGGGTGATGGTACTAGAGTTAATACCACAAATGCTGCAGCATTTTTTGCTGGTATTTCTAGTGCAGCAGATGCAGGTACAGCTTTAACTTACTATGATGTATCAGATGCTATTGAAGCTTACCCTAAGCTTAACAATGAAAAGACTATTGCAGCCTTGAACGCTGGTAAGATTGTGTTTACTACTCGTCCTGGTCAAAGAGTTGTAGTAGAGCAAGATATTAACTCACTTGTTAAGTTTACAGTTGACAGACCAAAGGTCTTTAGCAAGAACCGTGTTATTAGAACAATTGATGATATTTGTACTAATACTCAAGAAGTCTTTGAAAATTCATTCTTAGGTAAAGTTGGTAATAATACTAATGGTCGTGATTTATTTAAGGCTAATAGAATTGCCTACTTGATGGATTTACAGGCAAGAAACATTATTCAAAACTTTACTAATGATGATATTAGTGTGGAAAAGGGTAATGATAGTGATTCTATTGTAGTTGATTTAGCTGTAGAACCAGTTGATGCAATGGAAAAGCTTTACATGACTTTAATTGTTAAGTAGGAGGTAAATAAATGGCAAGTTTAGATGCGTTTTTAAATGGTAGAGATACCATTTCTACTAAAGATGCAACCGTAACAGTGGAAATTAACGGTAAAATTATCAAGATGATTGAATGTAATAAGCTTACAGCAAAACTTGAAAAGAATAAGGAAGATGTTCAAACACTTGGTACTCACTGGAAGCACAAGAAAACCACATCTGTTGAAGGTACTGGTACTTTAGGCGGATACATGATTAATTCTAACTGGCTTAAGTATGGTATTCCGTATACTCAAAATGGTGGAGATTTATACTTTACTTTAACCCTTACCATTCACGATCCTACTTCTAGTGTTGGTAAGCAGGTAGTACAATTAACGGATGTTAACCTTGATGATATTCCTATTGCAGATTTTGAAGCAGATGATGGTGTAATGGAATATGAAACCGATTTTACATTTGAAGGGGTTAACTTAATTCAAGAATTTAAAGGTATGAACTAAAGGAGAAAATAATAATGGCTGAAAATTATAGTGTAAATGATTTCTTGATGGAAAATGTTGGTAGATCAACAGAAACTATTGAAGTACATTTTAAGCGTTTTAAGGCGCCTTTTAAGATTAAGTCTTTGACTGCTGAAGAAAGTAGCGAATTGCGTAAACAAGCTACTAAGAGAGTTTTAAATAAGCGAACTCATCAATATTCACAAGAAACTGACCAAAATTTATTTGGTGATTTAGTTTTAGCTAAGTCTGTAGTTTTTCCTGATTTAGAAAATGCCGAACTTCAAAAGAGTTGGGGAGTTATTGGTTCACCTGAAAAATTAATTAAGGCTATGCTTACTATGGGTGAATACAATGAATTATCTGAAAAAATTATGGAAGTTTCAGGTCTTAATAATGAAGATAGTGAAGACTTGGTTGAAGAAGCAAAAAACTAATTGAAAACTCAATTGGTGATTTTGCTATTTATCATTATGTGCTTAATGAGTATCATTGGACCCCTAAAGTGTGGGGTGAAATGACTAGACGAGAGCAAGCGTTGGTAGTAGCTTCAATTGAGATAAGACAAAAATATGAAAAAGAAGAAGAGAGAAAAGCAAAAAGAAAGGCAAGGGCTAGACATTAACTCAAAGGTTAGAGTAATTGAAGGCTTTTGCCTTCTTTTTTTATATTTTTTAAGGAAGGAGGTTAAGTGAATGTCACTGATAGAATCAACAATTAAAATTAATGATGCTTTTAGTAATGCACTAGATAAATTAAGTAATGGGTTATCAAAGGGACAATCAGGCTTTCAAAAATTAAAATCAGCTTTAAATAGTGATGTATTTTCAGGAGCTACTAAAAAGTCAGATGGATTTTTTAAATCTGTAGTAGGTGGAACAGTAGTAGGTGGAATGATTAATAATGCTATGGGACTAGCCTCTAATGGTGTTCACTCTATGATAGATGAATTAAATGAAGCTTCAGTATCATGGCAAACTTTTGAAGGTAATATGCACCAAATTGGTAAAAGTCCTGCACAAATTGCTAGTGCTAAGGCAAGTATGCAAAAGTTTGCACAAGAAACCATTTATAGTGCTAGTGATATGAGTTCTACTTATAGTCAATTAGCTGCTGTTGGTGT
This sequence comes from Lactobacillus sp. PSON, assembly GCF_052615405.1. Taxonomy (NCBI): domain Bacteria; kingdom Bacillati; phylum Bacillota; class Bacilli; order Lactobacillales; family Lactobacillaceae; genus Lactobacillus; species Lactobacillus sp. PSON. The sequence continues at coordinate 240,385 of NZ_JBQXFW010000003.1, forward strand.
AAAAAATACGGGTAGACTTGTTAAAGGCTTTGGTGGATTAGCCGCAGCTGCTAATAATCCACAACAAGCTATGAAAACTTTATCTGAACAAGCTACACAAATGGCAGCGAAGCCAGCAGTGCAATGGCAAGATTTTAAATTAATGCTTGAACAAACTCCAGCTGGTATGAGTGCTGTAGCTAAAAGCATGAATATGAGTTTGCAAGACTTAATTACTAAAATTCAAGATGGAAAAGTTAAAACCCAAGACTTTTTAGATGCTGTTGCAAAAACTGGTACTAATGCTAACTTTTCAAAAATGGCTACAGAATATAAAACTGTGGATCAAGCATTTGATGGATTAAAAGAAACATTAGCTAATGGTTTACAACCACAGTTTCAAAAATTAAGTCAAATGGGTATAAAAGCGGTTAGTGGTCTTACTGATTCTTTAGGTAATGTCAATTGGAATGCAATTGGTGATGGATTAGTAAATGCTATTAATTATATTCAACCTGTTTTAGATAATTTAAAAGCTGGTTTTGAAAGCTTTTTTGAAAGTTTTAGTAATACTGGTGTAGGAGATTCTATTACAGAAATGTTTATGGATATTGCCAATGCTGTAATGGACTTAACAAATGCTTTTCATGAAGGAGATAACGGAGGTAGCTTCTTTAAGCAATTAGGTGAACTTTCAGGAAATGCTTTAAGTGGTGCAGCTAAAGCTATAAGTGGTATAGCACAAGCAATTGGTGAATTAGATCCTACAACAATTACCCTTTTAGCAAGTTCTTTTATTATATTAAAAAGCGGATTAAAAGGATTGGTATTTTCTGCTATTATTAGTGGCTTACAAGCTCTTAACAAATTAAATCCTGATATGATTACTAAAATAGCGAAAGCAATAACAACTTTAGCTATAGGAATTATGATTTTAAAAGCTGCTTATAAAGGTATGCAGATGATTAAAGGTGTTGCAGATTTATTTTCTAGTTTTAAGAATGCGAAGACGCCTAAAACTCCTGAAGTACCAGAAGCACCAAAAACTGGTGGAATTTTACAAAGTGCAGGAGCATTTATGAAATTAGGAGCCGCTTTACTTATGGTAGGTGGCGCAGTTGTATTAGTTGCTGTGGGCTTTAAGTTGATAGCTGATTCTGCAACTCAATTAGCTTCAGGAGGTGGTGCTGCAATTGCTACATTCTTTGGAATGATTGCGGCAATAGCTATTTTAGCAGTGGTAGTTAAGTTGCTAGGGCCATCTATGATTGTTGCTTCAATAGGATTCATAATGTTTGCGGGTGCTTTATTAATGATTGGGCTTGCAATAGGAATTGCCACAGCTGGTATGGCTTTACTTGCAACTCAATTACCAGTATTAGCTCAATATGGTGGTAGCAGTGCATTAGCAATTTTAATGTTAGCAGGAGCTATTGCCGTATTTGGTATAGCAGCAATTGTAGGAGCAGTTGGAATAATATTATTAGCTGTTAGTTTAGTAGCTTTAGCATTGGGATTAACGATTGCAGCGGTTGGAGCATTTTTATTAGGAGTAGCTTTAGCGTTAGTTGCAGTTAGTGCAATAGTAGCTGCAGTAGGTATTATTCTTTTAGGAGTTGGTTTAACTCTTGTAGCTGTAATAGGTCTAGTAGCTGCAATAGGGATGCTTATGCTAGGTGTTAGTTTAGTATTAGTTGCTGCAATGTCGTTAGTGGCAGCAGTTGGTATGTTGTTATTAGGTGTGGCTTTAGTCCTTATAGGTGCAATGTCGCTTATCGCTTCAATAGGATTGATTATGATGAGTGTAGGCTTAATGTTAATTATGGCATTAGGATTAGTAGCAGCAGTAGCAATGCTATTGTTAGGCGTAGCTTTAGTAATGGTAGGACCTATGTCATTAATTGCAGCTGTCGGATTACTCATGATGGGTGTAGCTTTAACTATGATTGCTGTTTCAGCAATGATAGCTGCAGTAGGTTTAATGTTAATGTCTGTAGCGTTAATAATGATTATGGCAACAGCAATGATTGCAGCGGTAGGAATGCTGTTGTTGAGTGTAGCATTAGTCTTAATTGGACCAATGGCAATGCTTGCAGCAATGGGCTTAATGTTATTGGGTACAGCATTAACATTAGTAGCAGTTGGCTTAATGCTAGTTGCAGCTGCAGCAATGATGACAGCTAGCGCTCTTAGTTCATTAGCAAGTGCAATTTTATCTTTAGTTAGTGCTTTTATATCAGCTGGAACACAGATGGTTTCGGCAATTACCAGTGCGATGGCTCAAGTAGTAAGCGCAGTAAGTAATGGTATTCAATCAGCTGTTAGTGCGGCTCAAAGTTTTGCAGGAGCATTGGTAAGTGTAGGACAACAATTAATTAAAGGTTTGATTAATGGTATTACATCTATGATTGATGCTGCAGTGAGTGCTGTCCAAAGTGTAGCAAGTAGTGTAGTAAGTGCTGCTAAATCTGTATTACATATTGGTTCTCCATCTAGATTGTTTAGACAATATGGACGTTGGGTAGATCAAGGTTTAATTAATGGTCTTAATCGTGACGCAGGTGCAGCTGCAGAAGCTTCAGCTAATATGGCTCAAGGTGTAGTTGATGCGGCTAGTGATATTCAAACTACAATTAATCCTGTAAATCTTGCTATGGATAAAAGTATAGATATGCCATCAATTAGTGCTACAAATTCTATGAATCTGGTAACTAATGGTTTTGACAATGCTTTAACTATAGTTAGAGAACTAATGAATATGTTAAACACATTGAATGGAACTAAAGCTTCATTAGGTATTTCTAATGCTGATTTGGGTTCTAGAATGATTGGTAGTGATACTGTAACTTCAAACAATGTTACAACCTCAAGTGTTGCTAAAACTAATAACCAATCTACACAGAATGATAATTCTACGCAATTGAATATCAGTGAAGGCGCAATTGTAATCAATAGTACTGGTAATGCTAACTATGATGCTGAACAGTTATTAGGCGAGGTTGAAGACTTGCTTCTTAAAAAAGCAGATAAATCATTAATTTAGGAGGTGTGGTATATGGCTTATAAATTGAAGTTTTATTTAAAAGATAATTCTACAGGTAAGAAAATACAGTTACCTGTAAACCCTGCGGATATTAAACTAAAATATCAAACTGATGATAATTCACAGACTATTGTTAATTTAGGTGAAGTAAATACTGCAGGGAACCTTAAATTAGTATCGGTTCAGATTTCTAGTACGTTTCCAAAACGAAAACCACACTATTTAGCTTCTAAAAAAATGTCTAAGCCAGATACTTATATTTCAAAAATAAAGAGTATGCAGAAAAAGAAGCATAAAGTGAAATTAACTGTAAGTACTACAAAAATTAGTATGACTATGACAATAAGTAGTTTTGAATATGGATTAGTTAATGGTTATGCAGATGAATATGCTTACACTTTAGAATTAAAGCAGTATCGTAAGTTTGGCTATAAAAAGAAGAAAAATCCAAAAAGAAGAGGTAAAAAGAATAAGAAAAGTCGTGTAAGTCCTGCAGGTAAAGTAGGGATGGGGTCAAAAGTTAAAGTTAATGGTAGGCTTCACCGTGATTCCTATGGAGCTGGTCCTGGAATGTATGTAAAAAATACCACTATGAAAGTTAGTTTAATGGCACCAGGGCGTGCATATCCAATTCATGTAGCTACTTTAGGTGGTTTGCCTCAAGGTTGGGTAAAGAAATCGGATGTGAAAAAAATATGACAGTTACAAAATTACTTTTAAAGCGTAGAAGTAATCTTTACCGAGAAAGTAAAATCAATCCTAAAGGTACAGAATATGAATTAAAGGATGTAGCTTCAAATATTAAATGGTCCACTGATATGAACTTTTCAGCTGGAGAATTAACTTTTGATTTAGTAGAAAAGCCTACTTTAGTAATTCCTTATACTGGAGATATCATTAGTTTTAGTTGGGATAAAAAGAAAATCTTTTACGGATATGTATGGAAATATCAAGTAAAAAAAGACAATGTGATTAGTGTTACTTGCTATGATCCAATGCGGTACTTGAAGAATCAAGATTCAATAGTATTTAAAACAGGAACTATTACAGATAGATTTAACGATGTATGCAATAGAGCAGGTATTAAGCATAGAGTTGTTAAAAATTCCACACATAAAGTAGCTGCAGAAATTTGTGAAGGAAAAACTTATTTTGACATGCTTAAAAGTGCAATGGATAAGACCTATACCGCAACTAATCATAAATATTTCTTATTTACTAAATATGACACTGTGGAATTAAGAAGAGTACCTAACCGAAAGCTTAAGTTTTATGTAGGTAGTAAATCAGGAATGACAGGCTTTACTTATAGTGTTGACATTAATAACACAGCTAATGTAGTAAAAGTTATTAAAAAAGACAGCAAAAAATCTAAAACCAAGTCAGCTACTGCTAAAGCCAAAGCAAAATCTACTAAAGAAACACCTGCTAATACTAGTTTCAGAACTATGGCTTCTGCAGCTGGAAGAAGTCCCCAACAGTGGGGAAACTTGCAGGTTATTGTAAATGCTAAAGATAAAGCTAATCAAGCTCAAATGCTTAAGCAAGCTAGGGACACCTTAAGGCAAAAAAATATGGCTAATAAAACATTAACCATTGATTGCATTGGTAACTTAAACTTAATTCCAGGTAATGCAGTAACGATTAAAATTACTGATATGAAGAAGACCTTAAAAGATTGTCCGATTATTAAGGCAGTGCATAATTTTGATAACAATTATACCTGTCAGATACAAATGAAAGCAGGTTTAGGATGGCAGGAGAACGGCTCTTAGAATTAATTAACAGTCAAGGTGGTTCAGATAGTGATTATGCCGATGTGGTATATGGAATTGTTATTTCAACTAGCCCTTTACAAATTCAATTATCTAATTCAATGGTTTTAGATGATAATTTTATTGTTTTAGGTAAGCACATTGGAAAATTTAAATTAAAAGGTAATCTTAAAACCACAGAATACAATGGTAAAGCTGAATATGAATTTGATAATTCTTTAAAAGAAGGCGATAAAGTAACTATGATTCGCTCACATGGTGGTCAAAAATTTTACTTATGGGAAAGAGAGGGTGAACTTTAGTGAATAATGATGAGGATTTAGATTTTGGTGCTGTTCTGGAAGGTGCCGAGTTTGAAGAAGATGATGACGCTGAAGAAGAAGCAGACCCTACTTTAACTTTTAAAGTTGAAAATGGAAGAATTAGAAGTAAGTGTGATGACTTTGAAGCAATGGTTCAGGCTACAGATAAGATTTTAAAAACTGAACGGTTTGTTTATCCTATTTATGATGATCAATACGGTAATGATTTACCTGAGTTGTTTGGTGAATCGTTTGATTATGCTGAAACTGAATCAGAACAAATGATTATTGATGCGTTAATGGAAGATGACAGAGTAACAGAAGTCGAAATTGAAGAATTAACTAGAATTAATAAGCATACCTTACAAGTAAAAGGCGTATGTAATACTATTTATGGAGATGTAAACATTGATGAAGAAGTGGAGGTAGACAATGACACCGAATGAGTTAGCACAGGAATTTGAAGCTAAAGATTATGATTATTTTTTGAATCAAATGCTAGATAGAGTTCCTGAAAACATTGATAAACGTGAGGGGTCAATTATTTATGATGCGGTTGCTCCTGCTGCAATGACAATGGCAGAACAATCTTTAGCAATGGCTAATATAGTAAGGCAAACTTATGTAAAAACAGCTCAAGATGAATTTTTGGATTATAGAGCTGTGGAATATGGCACTGCTCGTTATCCTGCTACTCAAACAGAAGTTAAAGCCAAGTTTTTAGATGATGATGGTAATCCAATTGATACAGTTAATGTAGGCGACCAATTCGCAAGTATTGGTGAAACGCCTATTTTTTATACAGTAACTAAGATTAATGATGATTTAACTGGAGAAATGACTGCAGACATTTTAGGTACTGGACCTAATAGTTATTTAGGGCAGATTTTACCAGTAACACCAAATGATGCTTTAAGTTGGGCTGAAATTATTGAAGTTACAGCTCCTGCTAGGGATGTAGAAACAGATGAACACTTAAGAGCAAGATTATTAAATTCTAATAACTGGATTGCTTATGGTGGTAATGTAGCAGATTACTTAAAGATGTGTAGCAAAATTAGTGAAATTGGAGCAGCGCAAGTATATCCTGTGTGGAATGGACCTGGAACAGTTAAACTGGTTATTTTAAACAATGATTTAATGCCAGCTAGTTCTACATTGACTCATAAAGTTAAAGAAATAATTGATCCTGAAGAATCAGAAAGTTTAGGTGTGGGATTAGCACCAATTGACCATAGAGTTAGTGTAGTAGCGCCTGAAGTTTTAAGAGTAAACATCACAGCCCACATTGTTTTAGATGGTCAAGTTAGTTTTGAAGCAGTAAGTTCAGCAATTAAATCAGCGCTTGAAAATTACTTTAAAAAAGAGCGTCAAGCTTGGTCTTCTATTAACTCCACATTGGGAAGAGGGTACTCACAAACTATTTATCGTTCTAAAGTATTATCTACAATCATGCTTGTGGATGGGGTAGTTAACGCAAGTTTGCCAGAAATGAACGGTAAAGATGAAGATATTAACTTAGTTTTTACTAATGAAAAATCACAATTACCAGTATTAGGTGAGGTGGTCTTAGAAAATGGATAAAGATTATTTATTGAATTACATGCCTGATTATTATGATGGTGTATATGAAATGGAAGAATTGTTAAAAGCACAAGGTTTTAGTTTAAGTAAGTTTTCTAATGAAGAAAGAAGAACGCTACTAAATGAGTTTGTAATTCAAACTGATATTAAGGGTATTTCTATTTTTGAAGATCAAGTAGGAATTAAACCAGACCCAAGCCTAGATTTAAAAACTAGGCAAGAAAACGTACTACTAAGGCTTATGCCGCCACAGCCAATAACAGTTAGGTTTATGCAGAATATTTTCAATAAGATGGGGATTAAAGCGATATTTAGTGTAGATTACCCCAATCGAATTGCCTTGGTTAATACTAAAAATGAAGATTTAAAAGATGGTCAGGTTTATAGACTAAAATTTTTACTTAATATTTATCTACCTGCTAATATGGGACGACAAATTTATATTGCACTACCAGAAATAAATAAAAAAACACCTTACTATATTGGTGCTGGTATGGTTAGTGAAACTGAATGTGTAATGAAAACAGAAAGGATTGAATTGTAGATGTCGAAATATAATACTCCTGTAATAACTGATGTGGGGTTGAAGGCTTTACGACAACATGCTCAATCAAACGGAACTTTTTATATTGATAAAGTGGTTGCAACTAATAGAGCAGAATATGTTAGGAAAGATAGTGAATACTTAAGAAAACTTACAGAGTTGAATGGTAATCTTTATGAAGGTTCAATTGAATCTGTATATGATAACGAAAATGCTTATTCATTTAATGTAAAGTTCGATAATTTAAAGCTTCTTAAAGATGACTTAATAGTTACAGCAATTGGACTATATGGACATAATGAATCTGGGGAAGAAAAGCTGTTTTTAGTAACAAACACCAGAACTATTGATGAAACAGAAACTATTCCTGCTAGAAAAGATAATGATTTAACTTATACTTTTACAGCTCATATACTGTTAGATATTAATTCTACTGAAAATGTTACTGTTAAGTTTAACTATAATGGATATGTAAAATGGGCGGATTTAAATAAGCATAAAGAAGAAGCTGAAAATACTTACGCTAAAAAAGTAGACCTAAATAAGCACATTGAAGAGGCAGATAAAAAATATATCCAATCGGTGAATAGTGTTAAGCGTGATAACAATGGCAATGTTGATGTGACTGATACTATAACGCAAGATTTTCCAGCTAATATTACTGATGTGCATGAGCTGCCTGCTGGTAATTTTAGATTTACTAATTTATCAGATGCACAATTTAATAATTTAAGAAATAAGCCTCAAGGTATTGATAAATATGCTTTTATTAAAACTTTTAGAAGGGACGGTTTAGGTAATTCTGGTGATGGTTGGCAATTATGCTTTACTACTACCGACTTAGAAAAAGTTTGGTATTCAGGTCGTAATAGTGGTGGTTGGAGTGATTGGAAAAATATTGTAAATAGATCTACTTATACTGACCAAGAAATAGACGCTAAACTTAAAGAAGCTGGAAAAATTAAAACAGTAAATGGTATTAGTCCTGATAATTCAGGTAACGTTGATACCCACATTAATGAAGTAGTTTTGGGTGAAAATAGTTATGAATATGCTTCATTAGGAACTGTACAATATCTGGATAAAAAAATATATTTAAAGCCCAATGATGTGCTTAAAGGATTAACTACAGATAACATTGGTGACAGATTGGTAAGAAAATCTGAAATTCAATCATTTGGAAATGTAAAAAGCGTAAATGGAAAAAAGGCAGACAACATTGGTAATGTTCAGCTAGATGTTTACACTAAACAAGAAGCTAATAATACTTTTGGTACAGTAAAAACTGTTAATGATATACATCCCGATGTGAATGGTAATGTAGATGCACATATAACCAAAGTGGTTTTAGGAAAAAATGGAGCTATTTATGGTGATTTTGGGGATGCAACTTATGATAATAATATGATGTTTATGGATTCCGAAAAAGTGGTAAATGCTTTAAGCTCGGAAAATATTGGTACTCCTTTGGCTAAAAAATCTGATATTTTCAATGCTATTCATATTTTGAGTGATGAAAAACGAAGGAAATACCATTTAGATAGATTGCGAACTAAGACAGAAGCAAATTCAAACGGACCAACTCCAGGATTGTACCTAATAAATCAAGCATATTTACCACCTTCACCACAAGATATTCCAAATGATTATAAATTTGAAGGATTAGCAGTGTTGAGAATCGAAAATTTTTCAGGTGGTATGATTGCAACCTTAAGTTCTTTATGGCACCCTGAATGTTTTTACAGATGTAAATTAATACGTAATACAGATGTAGGAAATAATACATGGTACAAATTTGAAGGAACAGAGGTGCAATAGAATGCTTAAAAAATGGATTCAACGCATTGGTAAAAATCCAATGCACATTATTTTAGGATTAGTTTTAATTGGAATCGGTATAGATTTAATTCTTAATGACCGGTTCTTTTTTTGGCCACCTTATGCTTTAGAAGAAGCTAATAGTGACTTTTTAGGAACTTGGGCATTGTTTACTGGACTTGGAATAATTTATGTTGGATTACAAAAAAGAATACCAGTTAAAGCTAATTTGATTTGGTTAATATCAGCATGTGCTTTTCTAGGATTTGAAACTTTTATGGAAACAGTTCATGGAATCATTACACCAGAGCCAGGGCGAATGTTTGCATTAGCTATTGAAGATTTTGGCTATTTGTTATTAGCGTTTGCTATGGTTCGAACTAGTGATACTGGAGCAGGTAAGAAATAAAAGGGAGTGGTTACTATTGAGAGAGATTGGGTCATTGTCTTAACTAGTGGTACATTTGGAGCTTTAGTTTCTGCCATAATCGCTGCTTGGCAGTGGTATCTCAAATATAAAGATGATAGAGCCAAAGACAATGAAAATAAAAAGAAAAGTGATGTGGAATTTTATCGAAAAAAATGGTTAGAAGATGAAGATGAAATAGATCATCTTCGTGATGATAACCGTAAACTGAAAGATGAAATTTATTTTTTGAGACAGGAGATTAAAAATAGAAATGAATAGTTTGATTTTAGATATTTCAGCGGTGGTAATTGCCATCGCTATTTCTTATGGTGTATTTTGGTTTAAAAACCACAAGACTAAGATTGATAAACAGGTAGAAGAAGGTAATGCTTTAGCGTTCACAATTGATATTTTAGGTAAAATGGTTACCAATTTTGTTTATGATCTTAAAGATGATAATGAAAAGGGCGCAAACAAGAAAAAAGATGTAATGGTAAAAGTAAAAACAGCTCTAGCAGATGCAAAACTTCCTATTCCTAGTGATGCAGAAATTTCTGGGGCAATTGAAAAAGCTGTTACTACTATGAAATTAGCTGAAAAACAGGGGGGAAAATAAGAATGCTTAAAATGGTTGATGTTTATAGTGGTTCGCCTAGAAGTTATGCAATGTTAAAAGATGTTGATATTGTTATGGTTAAAGCCACACAAGGTACAGGGTATGTAAACCCTAATTGCGATGTAGACTATCAGGCGGCTAAAAAAGCTGGTAAATTATTAGGATTTTATCATTATTGTGGTGGCGGTAATCCTGAAAATGAAGCAGAGTACTTTTATAAAAATACTAAAAACTATACAAAAGAAGCTGTTCCTGCTGTAGACTGGGAAGAAATGCAAAATTCTAGTTGGGGTGACTACAATTATGTTAAGCGTTTTGTACAGAGATACCACACACTTAGTGGAGTGTATCCACTGATTTACGTTCAGCAATCTGCAATTGCTCAAGTAGCTAATTGTGCTTCTATGTGCGGTTTATGGGTAGCTTGGTATGCTTCTATGAATTGGTATTCTTGGAAGCTTCCTAGTGCTAATTTTAATGTTTCTCCGTGGTCTACTTATACGGTATGGCAATTTACAGGGGACGACATGGATAGAAACGTAGTAAATGTTTCTCGCTCAGGTTGGCAAAAAATAGCTCTAGGAGACAATAAAAGTAATTCTAGTATAACTATACCTAAAACTGCTAAAAGTGATTCTTGGGTAGATTCTGTGGGTGATACGTGGCACAAAAAGAATGGTACCTTTAAAACCACACAAAGATTAAATTTAAGATGGGGCGCTAAAGATAAATCTAGCGTTATAGTCACATTACCGGTAGGTAGCGTAGTTAAATACGACGCTTACAGTGATCATGATGGTTACAGATGGATTAGACAGCCTAGAAGTAATGGGCAATATGCTTATTTACCAGTTAAAAATTTAAAGACTGGCAAAGAATTTGGTAAATAAAATTTAGACCGTTTGGAGGTGCATCCCTCTAAGCGGTCTATTTTTGTGTTATAATTAACTTCCACGCGGGTCTTCCGCACTCCTGATAAATATTAAGTCTAAGCAGTGTTGCAACGTTTGCAGCGCTGCTTTTTTCTTTTTAGTCCACACTTCTTATAGGGAATTGGTCTAGTAAAAACGGTGTAGTTTTAAAAGTGCTTGAGTAATAAGTGTTTCAGCTAACGAGTGTAGTTATGGTGTAATAAAAGGTGTAGCTACTTGGGGTATTAGTGTAGTTACTAAAAATCTTATTATCATTGATATAATAGTATTTATGGCACTTTTTATACCAATTGATGTAATTACTTTTTAGTAAATAGTAAATAAATAAAATAATATAAAAATATATAGAAAAGATAGGGATTAAAGTAGTGAATCTGTGTCATTTTGAAGCTTGAACGTTGATTTAACAAGGTTTAAAGGGTGTAATTTAGGTAACTACACCTAACTACACTCTAGAGGGATTAACTGTATAAAATTTAAAATAAATATAAATGATACGCTATGCTATAATAAGTGTGGATTAAAAAGAAACAAGTCATAATAGATATGATTATATTAAATAATATTTTAGATTTTATGATGAAAAATATTAATATAAAATTATTTTTATTGTCCTAAAATTGTCCTAAGGTCTAAATAAGATTCAAAGATATGGCTTAAATCCCTTGTATTATCGGTATTTATGAATATTTATATTTAAACCATCATTTTATAACTCCAGAAAAAAACGCTGACTTTTCTAGTCGGCGTTTTTTGCTTGCTTAGCCTTTATATCAAGGGTTCAGGCAGTTTTTGTTTTTGGAATTTAGTCCAATGTTTTCCGTTGATTTTTGCGTTTTTCCAAAATTTTTGTCCCCAAATTGTCCTAAAACTGGTGTTTAATATAAATATTAATCTCTATAATTTTTATTATTTTAATGAATGGGGAATAGTTAATTTATTATCAATATAAAATTATACTTCGTAAAATTTTTAGTAGTTTAAATTAATGATACTGAAAGTTTTTCTTAAAGTTTTTTTATTTAGTATCATTTTAGGTAAATATACGTTATTATAATTGTAAAACAGGAAATTTATAAAGGAGAGGATTTTTATGCAAAAGTTTATTGATGTAAGTATAAAAGCTGTTATAGACAACATTGCAGAAATCCCAAAAGTATTGTTTGGTTCTAAAGCCAAAAAAGTAAAAAAAACAAGCCATCCAATTAACTATGGTGGATTTATTGCAGAAGATTGGAAAAACGTGGGAACTGATATGAAGCGGGGATTAATTACCTTTGAAAAATCAAGATAAGAAGTTACCTGCTGAAGCAGAGAAAACTGAGAAAGAAATTGATGATAAAAATAATCAAGAAATAATCAATCAAGTGAAGAAACTCCCATTATCAAATGATGAAAAAAATAATATTATTGCAACTATTGATATGTATAGTGGTCCAATTCCTCATCCTAAAATTTTAGCAGGTTATGAAGCTTTAGACCATGGGGCTGCAAAAGAAATTATTGATAATGGGATAGAAGAATCTAAGCATAGACGTAAGTTAGAAACTGCAAGGCAAAAGAGACGTGGTCATTTAGCCTGGGCATCGATGATAATATTAGCTCTTGTTTGTTTAATATTTATGTTAGGTTCATTTTATTTAATTTTGAATGATCATAAAATTATTGGTGGGATTTTTGGTGGAAGTTCATTTTTGATTTTCGTGGGCTATTTCTTTAATTATATTGATAAGCTAACATCTAATAATGATATTTCTGTTAATAAGACCATAGAAGATACAGATAAAGATAATAGCAAATAAAGTCAGCGTAAGCTGGCTTTTTATTATGTAGTTGGGAGAGTGCTTTTTAATTTTAAACGTATGTGATAACTTTTCTTAATTAAAGGTATAAAAAATCACATTCCAATTAAATATTTGGAATGTGATTCTAAATTTGTACTAATCAATAAAATATCTTAATTTTTGGTTTTATATCAATTGATTTCTGAAGTAAGATTTTTGTTGCACAAAAGTTGCACAACAAGTAAAATTTTACTTTTTAAAATTTAATAAAACGCTTGATTTACTTACTACCAGGACGCTTTTTCTTTTCAACTTTCTTGCCCATGGTCATGTTGTCGTTGTAACCCCATACCCAAACCGCAATGAAGGCTACAATAATTGACACTGCACTTGAAATAAGGAATGCGTAGAAGCTATTTAATTGAGTTGGATGTTGTGGATTGAAGAAACTTGAAAATCCGATAAGGCCACCTGTAAAACCATACATAGTTCCATGCATAAGACCTGTTACAAGGCCACCAAAGGCTGAACCGATACAACCTGATGCAAATACTTTCTTAAATCTTAAGTTAATACCATAAATAGCTGGTTCAGTAACTCCACAAAAAGCACTAATTGCCGCAGCGATACCTAATTCTTTCATGTCAGCTTTCTTTGACTTGATAGCTACTGCCAAAACTGCTGCACCTTGAGCTACCATAGTTGAGCAGACGATAGCATTCAATGCACTTTGACCACTACCGGCAATTTGTTGAGCAATAAGTGGTACAACACCCCAATGAAGACCAAAGATAACAAGAAGTTGGTAAAATGCACCAATAACAAGACCGCCAACCCAGCCTGATGATGATACGAGCCAGTTAATAAAGACAGCAATTCCATTAGCTGCACCTTGAATTACCGGACCTGTAATGACTAAAGTAATTGTAGAAACTGCTAAAATTGTAATAAGTGGTGTAAAGATCATTTGCAAATATGCTGGCAATATCTTTTTAAGCCATTGCTCACATTTTGCTGCAAGCCATGCTGCTAAAATCATAGGGAAAATAGAATAGCTATAGTTTAAAAATTGGAAATTCCAACTTCCAATACTAAACATATTCTTAGTAGCTTGCCCCCATGTGATGATTTGCGGATAAGTAAGGAACCCACCAATAACTGCAGCAATCATTGGATCACTATTAAGACGTTTAGCGGCACTGAATCCTACTAAAACAGGTAGGAAGAAAAAGGCTGCATCAGCCATGGCACTGACTGTAATGTAAATTGGACTTTTAACATTTAGTAATGCACCAAGCTGTGGCAATGTTAATAAAGCTAAAAGTCCTTTGATAATACCAGAAGCAGCAATTACTCCAATTACCGGACTCATAGAACCGGTAATAAAACCAATCAAGTTACCGAATGCTTTTGAAATAGGATTTCGATTATCATTTTCTGGAGCTGGAGCCGAATCTGAATCTAAATTTGGCAATTGCTTCATCACTGCATCAAAGACATTAGTTACTTCATTACCAATTACAACTTGATATTGGCCTCCAGCGTGCATTACGTCTAAAATTCCACGTTGATTCTTTAAAGCTTCATCATTAGCCTTAGATTCATCTTTTAAATAAAAACGTAATCTAGTAATACAGTGAATTAAGTTATTGATATTATCTTTACCGCCAACATTTTTAATAATAAAAGTTGCAAGTTCATCATAAGATAATTTTTTATCAGAAGTGTCTTCTGTATCTTCACTCTTAAGATAAGCATGAGCAACGACTTGACCAGCTTTAGCTATTCCTTCAGTTAAGTCGATTCCTGAAATTTTATCAAAAGAGTTAGTGATCAATGTCATGATAGTTGTATCTAAGCCTTTATTTTTAATAAAGTCAATATCCATATTAGCAATATCTTGACCAGGCTTAATTGTTTGACCATTTTCAACTAAAACACTAAATGGTTCTCCTTTAAGACTAACTGTGTCCACTCCCATATGAACTAAAACTTCAAGCCCATCTTCTGTGGTAATTCCGATTGCGTGCTTAGTATCAGCAATCATCGAAATAGTTCCACCAACTGGAGCTACAACTTTATTATCATTTGGTGTTAAACCAAATCCTTCTCCCATCGCGCCTTTACTAAAAATAGGATCGCTAGTTTTTTCTAAAGCTACTACAGTCCCATCTGCTGGGGCAAGTAGTGCTACTTCTTTACTCTGCATATTATTGTCTCCCCTTTATTAAGCGTTTTCATTTAATTCAATTATTATAATAAACATGTCTAGACAAGTTGTCAATGATTATTTTATAATCGCTTACATTGCTTATAAATTAGAATTATTTTTTTACTTTACATATCCATACATGATAGATATAATAAACCTGAAATCAAGTTAGAAAGGAACAATTATGACTCAATCAAAATCTGATCTTATTGCACAAGATATTGCATCAAAGATTCGTTTCAAGCAGTATTGTCCAGGCGAATATTTACCAAGTGAGAGTCAATTAACGACCTTATATGGCTCGTCTAGAGAAACTGTTAGAAAGGCATTAGAGCAGTTAAATTCTTTAGGAATGATTCAAAAAATAAAAGGTAAAGGTTCAATAGTTTTGGACTTAGAAAAGTACTCTTTTCCTTTATCAGGAATTACAAGTTTTTCTGAACTTAATAAATCTTTAGGTATGAATGCAAAAACTCAAGTCCTTAAATTAGATAAGATGGAAGATTTACCAGGTCTTTTTAAGGAGAAATTTCCCAATCAAGAAAAGCAAGCGGGAATTTATGTTGAGCGTTTACGCTTAATTGATAATCAGCCACAAGTATTAGATTGTGATTATTTGTTTACTCCGCCAATTGAGGAGTTGCCAAAAGAAGTTGCAGAAAGTTCTATTTATGATTATTTAGAAAATAAAGTAGGTTTAAATATTTCTTATGCAACTAAAGAAATTACAGTTGAAAAAGTTAATAACGAATTGCAAGATAAGCTGAAGATTCCTGATGATGTTGCAGTATTAGTTGCTAGTCATAATTTCTTAAATGATACAACATTGTTCCAATTAACTTTATCATTCCATAATCCAGCTAAATTTAAATTTGTGGATTTTGCTAGAAGACAAAAAATTCAACTTTAAGGAGAACATAATGAACGATTTAGGCAAAAAAGTAATTTATCAAATTTATCCCAAGTCATTTTATGATTCAAATGGAGATGGTGTAGGAGATATTCCAGGAATCATTAAAAAAATTGACTATATTAAGAAATTAAATGTTGATATGATTTGGTTCAATCCATTTTTTGTATCACCACAAAAAGATAACGGATATGATATAGCTAATTATTATGAAATTGATCCTCGCTTTGGAACGATGGCTGATTTTGAATTATTAGTTAAAAAGCTTAAAGAAATTGGCGTCGGTGTAATGTTAGATATGGTGTTTAATCACTGTTCTACTGACAATATTTGGTTCAAAAAAGCATTGGCAGGGGATGAAAAGTATCGGAAGTTTTTCTATTTAAGAAAGGCTAAACCAGATGGAAGTCTGCCAACTAATTGGCAAAGTAAGTTTGGTGGACCAGCTTGGGCTAAATTTGGTGATACAGATTATTATTACTTGCACTTATATGATCCAAGTCAAGCTGATCTTGATTGGCATAATCCTGAAGTACGTGAAGAAGTCTTTAAAGTAATTAACTTTTGGCGTAGTAAGGGAGTGAAGGGCTTTAGATTTGACGTTATTAATGTTACTGGTAAGGATGAAAAACTTGTTGATTCAACTGACCCAGTTCAAGAAAAGAGCCTTTATACAGATACTCCAATTGTTCATCAATATTTGAAAGAAATGAATCAAGCAACTTTTGGTCAAGATCCAGATAGTGTAACAGTAGGAGAAATGTCTTCAACTACAATTCCTAATTCGATTGAATATTCTAATCCAAATGAACATGAATTATCTATGGTCTTTACTTTCCATCATTTAAAAGTTGACTATAAAAATGGAGAAAAATGGTCAAAAATGCCATTTGATTTTATGAAGCTTAAAGAACTATTTACTGAATGGCAAGAAAAGATGGATAAAGGTGGCGGTTGGAATGCCCTCTTTTGGAATAATCATGACCAGCCTTGGGCATTAAATCGTTTTGGCGATACGGGTAAATTTCGTGAAAAATCTGCCGAAATGCTAGCAACTGCTACTCACTTAATGCGTGGGACCCCTTACATATATATGGGTGAAGAAATTGGAATGATTGATCCTAATTATTCTTCAATTCGTGATTATGTTGATATTGAAAGTAAAAACGCTTTTGAAGAATTGACTGCTAAGGGAATGAGCGAAAGTGAAGCATTTGAAATAATTAAAACTAAGTCTCGTGATAATTCTCGTGTACCGATGCATTGGAATAGCGAAAAAAACGCTGGCTTTAGTAATGTAACACCTTGGCTTAAGCCAACTGATGAAGAAAGAATTAATATTGAAAAAGAATTAACAAGTGGTGAAATCTTTAATTACTATCAAAAGCTAATTAAGCTTCGTAAAGATGAAAAGCTAATTTCTGATGGACATATTAAGATGTTCTTGAAAGATGATAAACAAATCTTTGCTTATGAAAGATATTTAGAAGATTCTGATGAAAAGCTACTGGTGTTTACTAATTTCTATGGTAAAGATGCAGTAGCAGACTTGCCTGAAGAATATCAAAATAAGGAAGTTGAATTGTTATTATCTAATTATGATTCTCACTTAGAATCTTTATCAAAGCAAATTAATCTTAGACCATATGAAGCACTGGCAATAAAAGTTAAGTAAGATAAAAAATCAATGTCAATATAATGGCATTGATTTTTTATTTACAAATATCAAAGTTATAAATATAATATACGATTTATTATCAAATCAGCTGTCTATTAAGTGCTTTTGTTAATGGTTTATTAAATGAAAGTGTTACCATGAAGGTGTCAAATAAGAAAATTATTACTCCAGTGAATATAATATGGGAGGCTGAAACATGGTTTCAAAAAATAATTATGCTGAAAGAATGGAGGAAACTTCTAATCGTCAATCACACTTCGGTATTCGTAAATTAACGATAGGAGCTGTTTCCGTTCTTTTAGGAACAACTTTATGGATGAGTACAAGTGCAAATGTTACACATGCTGATGCAAAGGATGAAAATGATAAATCTGTTGATGAAAACCATAGTCAAAACGTAGATTCAACTACTCCTAAAAAAGCAGTAGTTGAAGTTAATAATAAAACTATACAAAATTCAACATCTCAAACTAACCAAAATACTTCTAAGCAAAATGTTGATCAAAATCAAAAAGCGAATAATACAACAAAGACACCTAGTAACAAGCAAGCTGCAGCTAATGTTGATACTACTCAAAAAGTAGAAAATGCTGCAGCTAAGACTACTAATTCTGCTCAAAAGCAAAATTTAAATCAAACAAATAAACAAGCTAATGATACTGCTTTGCAAGTTCAAAAGCAAAAAGCAGCAAAAGCTGAACAAAATACTACAAATCAAACTAATATAGATAAAGATATTAATAATAAAATTACTAAAAGTGCCACAAGGGATGCTTTAAATACTGCTGATACTTCTAAACAAGCAGCAAATATTGAAGAAAAAGCACAATCTAGTAAAAATATTTCGAATACTAAAAATGATATCTCTAAAGCTGGACAAAGTGGTATAACAGAAAAAAGTGAACTTTCTCCAGCTGAACTAAATATCCTTAAGGCTATTGTTGCAAAAAATGACCAAACAAATAAGCAAGCTGATTTGTCTAAATATAGTGCAGCTCAATTAAAGAAATTATTCAATGCTTCATTTGTTAAAGATGATAGTTCAAGCGATACGCCTGTAGATTTGAATACTTTTACGCCTGATTTTCATTATAGTCAAAATCCAAACGCTTTATATAATGGTCAATTACAATATTCTATAGCTAAAGATGGTGCAACTAATTCTACTTTTAACTACACTACTGATATAGATGACCCAGGTAAAAATTTATACTTCTATAAAAATGGTAAATTACAAGTTACATTATCAGATGCAGCTCCAGATGGAGATTCAAGACATCTTACTAAAAGAAACTTTACTGTTTATCCAAATGATGTACTTCCTGGAAGTAGTTATCAGGGTGGGGAGTATAATATACTTCAGTCAAGTTTAACCGTTGGAGCATATACATATAGTAGATTTAAATATACGGACTTAAAAACAAAAAAAGTTTATTATGCTGGTGAAGTAAGAGCGACGAGTGGACATGGTAAATTTAATGCTTTGGCTATGGATGGAATACCCGCTAATTATGCCCCAGAAAATAATTGGCCAGCTCAAGGTAGTCCTGTTGTAGGAACAGCTAGTCAAACTATTACATATATTAATGCTGATACTGGAGAAATTATGAAGCAGTTTACTTCAAAAAATGCCAGTTCAGGTAGTAATTATAATATTACTGATGCTGCACTTAATAAGATAAACTTTGATGGTAAGATTTATGATCGTGTAATACCTGAAAATGTTAAGTCTACAGGTGATAAGATATATGATCAAACATATACTTCATCTAATATCTCTGATGCAGCAATTAACAAAGTTATTGCTACTAATAATGGTTTAGAGATTAAAGCAGGTGATATTTGGAATGAACCTTTAACAGGAACAGTAAGTAATAGTCGTAAAGGCGATATTACAATGTCATCTACTGATTATGGTTACTTATTAGTTTATATAACTCAGCAAATAAATAATGAAGGAAGTGTGGATCTTAATACTTTTCTTTTGAACACTGGTGACCAATTTACACCGGATAAATATATTATACAAAATGTATATTTAATGAATTTTAAATCCTCTGATCCATTATTTAAAGGTCCAAATAGGTATGGACTTAGCGGGTTAAATATTTCTTCAAAGTCTCCCTTCGGAGGAGAGTATGGAATTCCACGTATTACAAGCCCTAATGATTATAAAGATGCCATCGGTGTAAATGGTGCTCATGATGGTCACCAAGACTTCGTATTCTTTTACCGCGCACCGTCAACCCCAACTCCTCCAACTCCAATTGATACTTATCATGCAGAAACTGAATCAAAAGTAATCCATCGTACTATTAATTACTATGATAAAGTAACCGGTCAACCAATTCCTGCTGATGTAATTAGAAAAGCTGGTTCAAACGTTACTAACCCAACATTAGGTGATGTAACCTTTACTAGAAGCAAGGTATATGATCAAGATAATAAGTTTGTAGGATATGGTACAGTTGTAGACGGTAAGTATGTTCCAACTAGCACTAAGTTTGCAGATGGTTGGACTACTCAATCTAACACTTTAGGCGAAGTTATTTCACCAAACTTAACTTCTCAATATTACACTGCTCCAACTGGTGGTCTTGATGCAACAGCTTCTAGCACCGAAAATGGTTCCGAAGTTCCTTCATGGACTGTAATGCCAACAGATTCTAACCGTGTTTATAATATTTATTACGGTCACCAAACTGAACCAATTAATAAGACAGAAACTGTTAAACGTATTTTCCACTATATTTTCACAGACTCTGATGTTGAAGGGAAACCTGGTAATGGTAGTGATAAGACTTATTCTAAAGCTCCGCAAACCGTTACCTTCAAAGAAACTGGCACTAAGGACTTATTAACTGGTCAAGAAGATGTAACTTGGACTCCAGAAAGTGGTACTTTAGCACAATTTATTCCGCAAGAAATTCCAGGTTATAAACTTAAGTATGTTTACAATGATGGTGAATCAACTCCAGTTAAAGATGGTGCGGTTGAAGTTACTGTAACACCAAATTCTCAAAATCACTCTGCAACCTTTATCTATGATCCAGATCCAACTATTCAAAAAGCACGTGTAACTATTGTTGATATGGATGAGCATAATAAGGAGCTTACCCACTTTACCAACTATAATGGTGAAGCAGGTGAACCAATTAAGTTTACTGTAAATAATTCTAATATTGATGGTTCACAACAAGCCCTTACTTCTTATTTGAATTCTGGATATGTATTTGTTAAGGCTGTAGAAGGAAATGTAATTCAAGATGCAACAACTGCAGCCCAAATTACAGGTACAAGTATTTCAAGCGGTAGTGGTAAGAATGTCACAGTTTCTTATGGTGACTTCTGGAATAAGCCAGAAATTCAGTACTTCACTATTTATCTAAAGCATGGCAAGAGTGAACACGTTGAAAAGGGTACAACTACATCAACAGTTCACTACTTAGTTGAAGGAAATGCTGAAAACAAGCCAAAAGCTCCGGAAGATAACGTTCAAACAGTTAACTGGACTAAGACAGATACTACTGATTTAGTAACTGGTGAAACTACTTACGGTGATTGGACTACTGATATTAAGCAATATAAGGATGTTCCAACACCTCCTATCAAAGATTACACTCCATCTCTTGATAATGTTCCCGGCGAAAAGACAGAATATGGTAAAAATCCTTACACTATTGTAACTTATACACCAAATACTCCATCTGAAGTAACTGCTCAAAAAGCTACTATTGAAGTAATTGATAAAACTGAAAACAAGGTTTTAGGTACCTTTAATAATGACGATGGTGTTGCAGGAACTCAAATTACTTTCCAAGGATTAGATCCTACAGTTCAGGCTTACATTAATAATGGATATGTATTTAATAGTGCCTTTAATGTTACAGATGGTGAACCAGGCACTTCTATTCAAGATGGTAAAGATAGTTGGAAGTTGCCAGACTTTGATGATATCAAAGACAATGTTCAAAAGTTTAAGATTTACTTAGTCCATGGTACAAAAGAAGAAAAAATTCCATCTACTGCCCAAGTTCACTATATTATGTCAGATGGTACTAAAGCTCCTGCCGATAGTCCTAAGCAAACCATTATCTTTACTAATACTGTTGACGCTGTAACTGGAGAAGTTGAAAAATCTGTTCCTGATAAGACTAGTTTTACCCCAGTAAATTCTCCAAAAGTTTCCGGTTATACTCCAAGTCAAGAAACAGTAACCTTCTCAGCACCAATTGCTGGACAAGATCAATTAGTAAATGTTATTTATACTCCAGAATCTCAAGCACTTCAACATGCTAATTTGAAGATTGTTGACAAGACAGAAAACAAAGTTTTAGTTTCTGGTTTGACTGATCAAGGGGATGCAGGAACTCAAATTGTCTTTCCAAGTGAACAAAGTATTGTAGAAACTTTCCTTAATAATGGTTATAAGTTCGACAGTGCAATTAATGATGAAACTAACTCTTCAATTGGTACGTCAGCTGATAGTATTAAGTTCCCTGTTTTTGATAATGATCCAGAAAAGAGCCAAGACTTTACTATTTACTTAGTACATGCTACAGCTCCAGTAAATCCAGATAATCCAGGTGCTGGCTATACTAAAGCAGATTTAGAAAAAACAGTAAATCGCATTATTAACTATGTTGATGAAAATGGTACTAAGATTGCCGATTCAATTAATTCAAATGTAGTCTTCATTGGACAAGGCGTTAGAGATAAAGTAACTAATAAACTTGTAAACCTTGACAAGAATGGCAATATTGTTAATGAAGGTGGTAAATTAACATGGACTTATAAAGTTGACGGCGGTTCAAGTGAAGATGGCAACACCTATACTTTCCCAGCAACTCAAAAGCGTCCAACCATTGATTACAATAGTATTACTTATAATTACAACCATGTTGATAATGCAAGCTATGATGGAGGAGACGGTAGTGTTAAAGAGTATACAGTTACTGCACCAAATGATGTGAACAACTTAACTGTTAATGTAGTTTATAATCCAGTACAGGAAGGAACTACTTATCATTACGGTAAGAATCCAGAAGAAAAGACAGTAACTCGTACTATTAACTATTATGATAAAGTAACAGGTGAGCCGATTCCTGCTAGTTTAATTAAAGATAACCCAGTAGTTCAAAATGCTACAATTACTCGTCAAATTGTATTAGATAATAAAGGTAATGTTGTAGGATACGGTAAGATTTCTGAAGATGGTAAGACCTTTACTCCAAATGATAGCTGGACAACTGATGATAAGTCTTGGAGTGAGGTTGTTTCACCAGATTTAACTAAATATGGTTATACAGCTCCTGATGTTAAAGAAGTTGCTCATGTAACTGTTGATTCCTCTACTAAAGATCAGACCATTAATGTTTACTATGGTCATGAAACTATTCCGGTAACTCCAGATAATCCAGAAAATCCTAATGTTCCAATTAATCCAGATGATCCAGACGGGCCTAAGTATCCAGAAGGCTTAACGAAGCAAGATCTTGAAGAAACTGTAACTCGTACAATTCATTATGTTGGAGTTAACAGTGATGGAACAACTACTCCAGTTGATGGAGCTCCTGATGGTAAGAGTGACTATGTACAAACAGCAACCTTTACTAAACATGCAATTGTTGACAAGGTAACTGGTAAGATTTTGGGATATGATATTAATAATGATGACAAAGTTGACATTGAAGATTCAAGTCGTGCATGGATTCCATATAGCACGGAATTTAAAGCGGTAGATTCTAAGTCGCCAGCAAGTGTTCTTGATAAAGAGGGCAAGCCATTTAATTCAGTTGATATACCAGTTGTTCCAGCAACTAGCGTTTTACCAACAAGCAAGTTTAGCGATATTACAGTAACTTATCGTAATACTGGTACAACTCCTACGGTAACTTATAAGGGAACTAAAGAAGAAAAAGAAGTAGTTCGTAATATTACTTATATGGATAGCGTAACTAATACTGCTATTCCAGAAAATTTAGCAAAACCGCAAATTCAAACTGTAAACCTTATTAGATATAGAATCAACGATAGTAATGGTAACTTTATTGGGTATGGAACTGTTTCTGAAGATGGTAAAAGTTATACTATTAATCCTAATAATCCAGCTGGATGGAATACAGGAAAATGGACAGAAGTAACTTCTCCGAACTTGGAGAATTATGGCTACACTGCACCTGACATTAAGATAGTTCCAAAAGTAACAGTAACAGGAGCTACTGAAAATAGTAAAGTGATAGTTTACTATGGTCATGAAACTATTCCAGTACAGCCAAATAATCCAAAGACACCAACTGATCCAATTAATCCGCAGGATCCTAATGGACCGAAGTACCCAGACGGCGTTGATAAGAATCAATTGAACAAGACAATTACTCGTACTATTAACTATGTAAATACTAATGGTGACAAAGTTGATGGTGCTCCAGATGGTAAAGATACTTATAAGCAGGAAGTCACCTTTACTCGTACTGCAATTGTCGATAAAGTAACTGGTAAGTTACTTGGTTATGATACAAATAATGATGGCAAAGCTGATCTTGGTGTAAATGAAGGAGACCGTGCGTGGACACCAGTTTCATCAACATTTGATGCAGTAAAGTCAAAAGCTCCAAAAGAAGTTGGTTATGACTCAGTAAATATTCCTACAGTTGGTGCAGAAGTTGTAACTCCTGCTGATAATGATAGCGTCGTAACGGTTGTATATTCTAAGAATGAAACGCCACCAACTCCAACTCAAGAAAATCAATCAGCTCAACTTACTATTATTGATAGAAATGATCCAAAGAATTTAATCACTTTAAATACTTATGATGCAAATGGTAAGTCTGATACTCCAATTTCATTTAGTGGTTCTCAAGCTTATGTAAATCAATTAATTACTATGGGATACAAGTTAGATGGTTTTGTTTCAGATACAGGTCAAGAAAGCAATCCAAAGACCTATAGTGAGATTAAGTTTGGTAATTATGATAATGATAGTAAAGTTGAACAAAAATTTATTCTTTATCTAGTTCACACCACAACAGAAGTTACTCCAAATAAGCCTGGTCATCCAGGAGACCCAGTAAATCCAGATAATCCTGATGGGCCAAAGTATCCAGCTGGAACTTCTGAAAGTGATGTAGTAGAAAATGCTACTCAAACTATAACTTATCACTATAGTGATAATTCTAGACCTGACACTACTAAAGTAATCACTAAAGATAAAGCATTTACTAGGACCATTACTTTTGACAATGTAACTGGTAAAATTATTACAACTACTGATTGGACACCAAATAATACGACGTTTGAAAAAGTACCAACTCCAGTAGTTCAAGACTATCATGCAAATAAAAAAGAAGCTGGTGGACTAACTGCAACTCCTCAAGATCCAAATGTTAAAGATGAAGTCATTTACTATCCAAATGGTAAAATTGTACCAGTTGATCCAGAAGGCAACCATATTCCTGGTACTAATACACCAAGCTTCCCAACTGATCCAGATGATCCAACTAAGGTAGACACAGGAATTGTACCTAATGTTCCTGATACTTGGACTCCTGAAAATCCAAATGAAAAACCAGGAGATCCAGTGGATCCAAATCCAAATGATCCATCTAAGAATGTAGAAGTTCCATTTAAGCCAGTAACACCAACTCCTACAACAGATAAAGGATCAATTACGGTTACTGTTTATGATGTAACTGATAACAAAGACTTGCCAGAATACGGTAAATCAAGTGGTAGTGAAGATGTTGGAACTAAGTTTACATATGATAAAGCTACAACAATCACTGATCTTGAAAATAAAGGTTATAGAGTAATTAATCCAAATGTGACAATTCCAAATGAAATAGCCAAAGGTAATCAGACTGTAACAATTTATGTAGAACATGGAACCACTCCAGTAAATCCGGACAACCCAGGCAAGCCAGGTGAACCAATTAATCCAAATGATCCAGATGGACCAAAGTGGCCAGATAATACTGGAGAAGATAGTTTAACTAAGACAATTACTCGTACTATTGATTACATTAATAATACTGGTAAAACAATTGCTTCACCTGTTGTACAAACAGTCAAGTTTACTGAAAGTGGTACTTTAGATAAAGTAACTGGTAAATGGATTACCCCATTGACTTGGAATAAGACTAGTGAGGAAGTTCCATCTCAAGTTTCACCAACTATTAAGGGTTACCATGTAGTAAGTGTAAGTAGGGATGCTGATGGTAATAATGTTGGAGCAGCTACTATTAAAAATACCGATAGCAGTTATAAGGTAATTGTAACTTATGCACCGAATGGTACAACCGTTAAAAATAATCAAACTGTTCCATCCAGCCAGATTGTCAAGTTTGTTGATGAAAGTGGTAAAGAAATTTATCAACAAAATAAACAAACTTATACTTTCGTTTATAGTGGTGATACTATAGATGAAACAACAGGAGCAATTATCGATCAAGGTAAATGGAATGAACAAACTCATACCTATGATACAGTTTCTGTGCCAGTAATTGATGGCTATGTAGCTATTAGTGGCTACATTAATCAAGATGGAAAATTTGTGGCAGGTGGTTTAACTGCAACTCACGAAAATCCAGATGTTGTAGCAACTGTAGTTTATGCTAAAATTGGTAAAATCGTTCCAGTTGATCCAGAAGGTAAAGATATTCCAGATGCACCAACACCAAATTATAAGAATGATCCAAATGATCCAACTAAGGTAGTTCCAAATGAACCAGTACCATCAATTCCAGGTTACACTCCAAATGTTCCAAATATAACTCCAGATAATCCAACTAAAGATACTCATGTACCTTATACTCCAAATGTAAATGATCAAGGTCAAGTAATAGTTATTGTTCACGATAATACAACTAATACTGATATTCCACAGTATGGATATGATTCTGGTGAACAAAAAGTTGGCGATAAGGTTGATTATGATAAGACTAAAGTTATTACTAACCTTGAAAATCAAGGTTATAAAGTAATCAACCCAGATGTCACGATTCCAGGTGAAATTACTAAAGGTACACAAAAAGTAACTATTTATGTAGAACATGGTTTGATACCTGTAACTCCAGATAATCCAGGTCAGCCTGGTCAACCAATTAATCCAAACGATCCAGATGGACCAAAATGGCCAGATGATACTGGAAAAGATGCCTTGATTAAGACTGGTACACAAATTATTCATTATGAAGGTGCTGGCAGTCAAACACCTAAAGATAATGTAGAGACTACTGAGTTTAACCATGATATGGTAATTGATAAGGTAACAGGTAAGATTGTTAAAGATAATGGCTGGACACCTAGTGATCATAAATTTGGTACAGTAGCTACTCCAGTAATTGAAGGGTACCATGCTGATAAAGAGATTGCTGGTGGATTGACAGTTACTCCTGATAAGCTTAAAGCAGAGGAAACTGTAACTTATATGCCAAATGGTCATATTGTTCCAGTTGACCCAGAAGGAAACAAGATCCCAAATGCTCCAACTCCACAATATCCAACTAATCCAGATAACCCTACAAAAGTAACACCAAATGAGCCAGTACCATCAATTCCAGGCTATACTCCAGAAGTACCAACAGTAACTCCAAAGAATCCTGGTAAAGACACAACCGTTATTTACACTCCAATTCCAAAAGATAAGGGTCAAATAATTGTCGTTGTTCATGACAATACAACTAATACTGACATTCCAAAGTATGGTTATGACTCTGGTGAACAAAAAGTTGGCGATAAAATTGATTATGATAAGACTAAGGTTATTACTGATCTTGAAAATCAAGGTTATAAAGTAATTAATCCTGATGTTACAATTCCAAGTGAAATTACAAAGGGTTCACAAAAAGTTGTAATTTATGTAGAACATGGAACAACACCAGTAAATCCAGATAATCCAGGCAAACCAGGTCAACCAATTAATCCTAACGATCCAGATGGACCTAAGTGGCCAGATAATACTGGAAAAGATAATATAAGTAAAGATATTACTAGAACTATAACTTTTGTAAATAGTGAAGGTAAAGAAGTTCATGCTCCGGTAGAACAAACTGTTCACTTTACAGCTCATGGTGTAATTGATAATGTAACTGGTAAATGGATTACTCCTCTTACTTGGAGTCCAGCTCAGACTGTTGATAGTCAAAATGTACCATTTGTTCAAAATTACCACGTAACTACTATTAGTAAAGATGGTAATGATAATAATACTGAAGTTAAGGCTGTAACTATTACTCATGATGAAACGAGTTATAAAGTAGTAGTTACTTATGAACCAAATGGTCATATTGTTCCAGTTGACCCAGAAGGAAATAAGATTCCAAATGCTCCAACTCCACAATATCCAACTAATCCAGATAACCCTACAAAAGTAACACCAAATGAGCCAGTACCATCAATTCCAGGCTATACTCCAGAAGTACCAACAGTAACTCCAAAGAATCCGGGCAAAGATACTACAGTTATTTACACTCCAAATCCAAAAGATAAGGGTCAAATAATAATTATTGTTCATGATAATACAACTAATACTGATATTCCAAAGTATGGTTATGACTCTGGTGAACAAAAAGTTGGCGATAAAGTTGATTACGACAAGACCAAGGTTATTACTGATCTTGAAAATCAAGGTTATAAAGTAATTAATCCTGATGTTACAATTCCAGATAAAATTACAAAGGGCCCACAAAAGATAACTATTTATGTAGAACATGATTTAGTACCTGTAAACCCAGATAATCCAGGTCAACCAGGTCAACCAATCAATCCTAACGATCCAAATGGACCTAAGTGGCCAGAAGATACTGGAAAAGATGCTTTGACTAAGACTGGTACTCAAACTATTACTTATCAAGGAGCCGGTAGTCAAACTCCTAAAGAGAGTGTGACAACTGTTAGTTTTGAACATCACTTAGTAATAGATAAAGTAACAGGTAAGATTGTTAAAGATAATGGTTGGACTCCAGCTTCTCAAACTTATCAAAAGATTACTTCACCAACTATTGCTGGCTATACTCCAAATCAAAGTGTAGTAGGTGGAGATACTGTGAAAGCTACCGAATCTAATATCAATCGTCATTACACTGTAACTTATACTAAAGATGAGACTCCAGTTACTCCAGTAACACCAACACCTGAGCCATCAGTAACTACAGTAATAGGTAAACAAACAATAACCTTTATAGATGGTGATAACAATACTCCATTAAAAGAAGCAGATGTTCAAACTCACACATTTACTATTACTAATGGAGTTCCAGATCAAAATAGTTACACATTTGGTAAAATTACTGTCCCAGTAATTAAAGGTTATGTTGCAGAAATTAAGACTGCAGGTGGTAAAACCGTAACACCACAAGATCCTGATGCAAGTGTTGTAGTAATTTATCATAAGATTGGTAAAATTGTGCCAGTAGATCCAGATCATAATCCAATTCCAGGAGCAGATACTCCACAATATGAAAATGATCCAAATGATCCAACTAAGGTAGAGCCAAATGAACCAGTACCATCAATTGATGGTTATACACCAAGTCAAAGTACAGTAACACCAGATAATCCGACTAAAAATACTGAAGTTGTTTATACTAAGAAGACAACCCCAGATGAGCCGGATGAACCAAATGAACCGGATGATACTTCTGATGAACCAGAAAATCCGAAGCCACCAAAGAAACACCACGAAAACAATAAACCAAAACCATCAACTCCAAAGAATAATTATAATTACAATAATGCACCACATTCTCAAAGTGGTTATTGGAATAATGTCGGGCCTCACGGTCAATGGAGCAATAATGTTGCACCACATGGTCAAAGTGTAAATGGCTGGAACAATAATATTGGACCCCATGGTGAACATGTAGATGCAAATGGTGATATTATTTCTGCAAGTGGTACGATTATTGGCTATATTGATAAAAATGGTAAAGCTCATTACACAAAGACTCTTCCAAAAACTGGTTCAAACCAAAATCAAAGCGAAATAGCTACAGCTATTGGATTGACAGCAGCTGGACTTACCATGTTAGGACTTGCAGGTGTTAAAAAACGTAGAAAGAGATAAGTGATAAAATAAAGTAAAAATTTTAATTAAAAAAAAGACAAGTTATCGAAAATCAATAGTAAAAATTGATTAATAGATAACTTGTTTTTTTAGTGTTTCACAATAGTATTTTTTAAGTAAACATGCTAAAATTATAGCGTTTAGTTGACATTGCTAATTTTATTGTTTCATGTTTTTTAACATGATAAAGTGTTATGATTAAAGTATAGAAAAATAAGGAAACTAAGATTTTTGGAGGCTGAATATGGTTTCAAAAAATAATCATATTAAAAGAATGGAGGAGGCTGCTGAGCGCCAATCCCATTTTGGAATTAGGAAGCTGACAGTAGGTGCTGCTTCTGTTTTATTAGGTACAACTTTATGGATGGGTACAAACTCTGCAACTGTTCATGCTGATACAAGTAACAATGAAGATAAGGATATTACCGATGAAAGTCATAGTCAAAAAGTAAATTCATCTGTAGATACTTCTATTGCTAAAAAGGCAGTTGTTCAAGTTCAAAGCGACAATCAAGTTGCTGATTCTGATGCTGCTAATGTAAATCAAAATATTAATGTTGAAGCAGGTACTGTTGAAAAAAATTCTGATAATAAAAAAGTAAACAAAAAAAGTAATAATGTTGAAAATAATAAAAATACTACAACACTAAATACACCACAATCTGAAAAATTAAATAATAATCAAGAAAGTGTTGCTGCAGATACTGAAAAAAGTAATAATCCTGTATCAAAAAACACTATAAATAATAATGAAGTAAATCAAAATACTCAAACTGCGCTTGAAATACAAAAGCAAAAAGCCAAAGCTGTTGAACAACAAAATCAAAGTGATATACAAATTGCTAAGGATTCAACTTCTACAACTAAAGCTGCATTGCCAGAAGACACTCTTTCATCTAAAGGAACCGCTGGTAATATAACTAAGAAAAATATAAATTCGGATAAAAATACAGTAACAGATAAGCAAGTTGATCTTTTTAAAACAGGTTTGGAAGGAAAAACTGAAAAAACTAACTTATCAACTGCTGAAACTAATTTACTTAAAACTACTGTAAATAGCTTAACTAATAAAGATAATCAAATTGATGTTCAAAAGTTAAGTCAAAAGCAAGTTTCTCAATTACTTAAAGCCTCATTAGCTGTTCAAACTAGTGCTAATGCTGATAATCCAAGTATTACTTATACTGATCCAGTTTATAAGTATGCTGTTCCAAGTGGCGCTCCAGCTACGATTTCAGGAAAAAATGTATCTAAAGATTTAATTACATTTGCTCAATTTCAAACGGCACATGGTGGAATCGTCACTTTTTGGACAGATCGGGATAATCCAGGGGACAATGTTTACTACTATGTAAAAGACAAAGGAGCATCTGGAGTAATACATGGTACTGGTGATGGTTATAAAGGAATGCTTGATAGTCACTGGATGGACGAAGGTACAATTGTTAATTACCGTATAACAGATCCTAATAGTGTCAATCAAAGTTCTGCTGGCTTAATAGGTAATTTATCTACTGAACTTTATGAAAAAGACTTATATTCAGATGACGGTAAAGGTGCAATTTGGGCTACTCACACTCCAATCAAAGTAACTCAACATATTCGTTATCTTGATATAGATACTGGTAAAGAAGTTCATCCTGAATATAGTCAAACAGGTCTTTCTTCACAGCGCTATAATATTAAAAATGCAGTTCTTGATATTCCAGACTATACTTATGTTTCTCCTGAAGAAGCAATGAGTAAGTATGCTAATTCTTCAGTAGTACAACAAAATAAAGATGAAATTAATGCACCATATTCTGGTAGTTTAAGTAGTACAGTTGTTGGTAAATACCAAATTGGGGTATTGATGACTGATTATCTTTATGGAAAAACCATTACTACTGTAGAGCGTAAATATATTGATAAAAAAGGAAATCAATATGTAAAGGTTTATTATGGGACGCCAGCTAACCCTAAACAAGAACTAGTAGGGCAAAAAACTTTAATGGTAGGTGAAGATTATCATGTAAATGATAAGAACCATACTGCCATTACTAACGGTAGTTCACCTGCAAATGATAATTTAGTTATTTTATATAAGAAGAATACGCCTAAACATATCATTACCTCTCAAACAACTAGGAAGACTGTTACTGAAACAGTTAACTACAAATATGAGGGAAATGATGGCAGTGGTTATAATCCAGGTGATACTGCTCATGAAAGTTACCATGCTAGTTTAACTTTTATAGGTACAGCATACCTAGATGAAACTACTGGGAAGTATGTAACTGGTCCAGATGGTACAACTGAAGTCACTAATCAAAGCGACCCATATACTTGGGTTCTTAAAGGAACTAATAGTGATAATGGTACTTTTAATTCAGTAAATTCTCCAGCAATTGATAATTTTAAGATTACCCGTGTTGAAGATTCTTCATATAATGATGGTAATGGTAATGTTAAAGAAGTACCAAATATAAATCATAATTCGAATAATGTAGAAGTAACTGTTTGGTACAAAACTACCAAACCAACTACACCTACTTACAAGGCTACTACTGAAGAAAAATCAGTTACTCGTACTATTAACTACTACGACAAGGTAACTGGACAACGTATCCCTCAAAGTGTAATTGATAAGAGTGATGTTAAGGTTTCTAACCCTGTAACTGAAACTGCCACATTTACTCGTAGTACTATTACTGATAGCAACGGTAAGTTTATTGGCTATGGTACTGTAACTAATGATGGTAAGAGTTATACTATTGATAACAACGGTGATATTGGTGATGGCTGGACTGTTGAAAATGGTAAGACTAGATTTGCAATTCAAAATTCACCAGATTTAACCGCTCAACATTACACTGCTCCAACTGGTGGATTGAATGCGACAGCTGAGACTCCAGATGATGGTTCTGAAGTTGAAAGTTGGAAGATTACTCCAGAAGATCTTGGTACTAGTCGTGTATACAACATTTACTACGGTCACGAAACTCAACCAATCCACAAGACTGAAACAGTAGAACGTAACTTCCACTACATTTTTACTGATTCAGATGTAGAAGGCAAGCCAGGCAATGGTTCTACTCAAACCTACTCTAAGGCTCCTCAAACTGTAACCT